>CAJOQC010000087.1 GCA_905236785.1 uncultured Selenomonadaceae bacterium | reverse complement strand
TTGCGCCGCCGCCAAAATTTTTGCCGCCACGCGCCCCGCCGCGCCTTTTTCTCCCAAAAGCGCAACGGCTTTTTTTAGCCCCGCCAGGACTTCTTCCCGATGCCCCTCCCCTTCGTAAAGGGCGGAGATTTCGGCCACGATGTTATCCGCCGTCACCGCCTCCTGCAAAAGCTCTTTTTGCAGGGGCGCATCAAGGATAATGTTGGGCAAGCTGAAGTTTTTCACGGTGACAAGACGCTTGGCGATAAAATAATTAAGCGCCGAAAAGCGATAAAGCACCACGCAAGGCAAGCCCAAAATCGCCGCCTCAAGAACCACCGTGCCGGAGGTGGCCATAGCCGCATCCGCCGCCGTCATCAGCTCGTAGCGGTTTTCATGGGTAAGGGTCACGGGAAGATCGCTTAATTTTTCTTTTATAAGTTCTTCGTCAATCCCCTGAGCCACGGGCAGGAAAAATTTTGTGTCGGGGCGAATGGTCAAAAGTTTCTTTGCCGCCTCCGTCATGGCGGGCAAGAGCAAATTTATCTCATGCCGACGGCTGCCGGGCAACAAGAGTATGCCCCGTTCCTTTTCCCCTATGCCGAAATGTTTCCGGGCTTCGCTTTTGGTCATGCTCGATGTTACCGTGTCCACCAAAGGGTTTCCCAAAAAGGAAATGTTCGCCCCTGCCTTTTGGTACACCGGCAACTCAAATGGGAAAATTGCCGCCAATTCGTCGGCAATTTTGGCGCATTTTTTGGCGCGCCCCTTGCGCCATGCCCAAGCAGAAGGGGGAATGTAGGAAAAAACCTTTATGCCCAGTTTCTTGGCGCGTTTGGCCAATCGCCAGTTAAAATCGGGGTAGTCAATGATGACCAACAAATCCGGGCGTTCCTTTGCCATTAAGTCCGTCAGCCTATTTAGCAGGCGAAAAATTTTCCGCAGGTTTTTAACGACATCCACCACGCCCATGAAATTGTAGCCATTTAGGTTCTCCCACAGGGCGACGCCGTTTTTGGCCATATTTTCGCCGCCGAAACCCACAAGCTCCGTTTGCGGCGCGAGCTTTAATATTTCTTTGGCCAACATTGCGCCATGCACGTCGCCGGAGGGTTCTCCCGCCGAAAACATGATTTTCAAAAACAATCACCCCATTCTCACAATCTTTGTTATTATAGCATTTATTTCGTATATGTAAAAGGACGCAGGAAATTTTTTTAGGGCATCTCTAATGGGCATCTCTAAAAACCCACTTTATACCTCCTCCCGTCGGCTACGCCGACACCCTCCTCCAAGAGGAGGGCTGATTTCAAGCCTCCCTCTTGGAGGGAGGTGGCAGCCCGCAGGGCTGACGGAGGGAGTTTTTATACGCTCTCAGTAAGAAATAAAATTTCTAACCGAGAGCGGTATAAAACCCCCTCCGCCAAACCGAAAACTTCCTTACTGTGTTTTTGTATAGAAAAGCAAACAATCATCGGCACGGACTTGCATACTTTCCAAAAGTTCGGCAATTTCCTTCTTTTCAGCTTCTTCCATGTCAAGCACCGCAAATTTTTCTATGCGCCCCTCGCGGTACAAAAAGCTCGCCTCTGCCACATCAACCACGTCCTTACCCCCCCCGGTATCAAAGAGCTTGACACCGCGCAGACGGGGCGAAATTGCGGAAAATTTGCCAGAGCCGCCAAACACTTTTGCCGCTTAACATCCGTCTGTTGAAGAAGAGCCACCCGCGTATACGGGGCGGGAGAAAGTCCCAAAGCCCCATCGACGTCCTCGGCGAATTTTTTCGGCTCGTTGCCGATAATTTTTCGATAATCGGCAAACTTTTCATATTCGGCGGGGAAATTTTGAAAAATGTACCGTATCTTTGATATAATTTGCGGTACGGATGTTTCTTCATCCGCAAACTTAAATTCTTCGGCAATGGGAATGTCAACATTGTTGGCGGCCGCGCCCCGTTGCCCCGTGACGACGCAACAACCGCAGGCGGCGGCCTCCCTGGGGAGCCTGTCTTTGCCGGGGTGCGAGCCAAAATCCACATAAACCATTGCCCTTTGGAGAAATTCCTCCACTTCGACGGGTGTCATGTCTTTAATGGGGCGCCATGATATATCCGGGGCGGCCGCCATTAGTTTTTGGGTAAATTTCATGCCTTTTCGCGGATTAAAGGCCACATAAGGTTCTTTGGCTTTAAGGGATATTGCCCTCGTTCTTTGCAAAAACACCGGGTTTAGGTAATCGCTCACAGCGCGAATGTTTTCTTCCTTTATGCCGTTTACAAGCAAAAATTGCCGTGCATACTCGGATTGCGTCCAATGTATAAGCGTGTCGTCAAAGGCAAAGGAAAATTTGCGGGGAAACGGCATTTTCAACAATTTTTGGGGGGATTTGTAAAAAGCATCGTATGTCAGCAGTATATTCCCCAGCCAGTTATCCACGCTTAGCCACCACAATATACGCCGAATTTCCGTGTCGGCGGCCTCCGCTATCGTCTCTGTCAACACCTCCGGCGCAATAAGCACATTTTGCGCCCCCGCCGCTATGCTGTTGTCGTAAGGGATACGGTACTCCGCAAAAACGTCGTCCCGCTCATGGGTAACGGGAAAATACACCATGCGAACATCTACGTCCCGTTTTAACAAATGGGAGGCGAACTGATGCAAAAGCTCCGTGCCTCCCGTGCGTACATTTCTCACGCAGGCTATATAAACCGTGCTGTCTTTGGCAAGAAACGCCATTTTTTCACATTCTTTCGCGAAATTATTTTGATGCAGTTGTTTTTACCAAAAAACCCCGCCGAAAAGCGGGGTGAAAATCTTGCCAAAAGAATTACTTGCGAAGATTTAATTTCGCGATTATGGCGCGGTAACGCTCGATGTCCTTGTTGTAAAGATAGGTGAGCAAACGGCGGCGATGGCCGACCATCTTCAAAAGGCCGCGACGGGAATGATGATCCTTCTTGTGGGTCTTTAGGTGTTCCGTAAGATAAAGGATACGACCGGTCAAAAGGGCGATTTGCACCTCCGCCGAACCTGTGTCGCCCTCGTGGACGGCATATTTTTTCATGATTTCCTGTTTTTCTTCTTGAGTAAGCATATTGTCCTCCCGATAATTTTTGTTTAATCCTGCGGCAACGACAGCGCGAGGATAATCGACAATCCTTGCCGCGGACAGGGGTATTGTAACACAACGACAAAGGTTTTTCAAACTTTTCTTTTTTCAAAAAAGAGAAAGAAGAAACGAAACATGGTGGAAATTTTTATTTTTTTGGTGTAAAATGAACAAACTGCGGCAGGATTTTTCCGATATACGCAGAAATAAGAACGGAGGTATCGGTATTGACATTCTTAGCGGCAACTTTGTTTGTTGTGATTATCAGCATTGCCCTTATATACAAAGTGACCGACCGTTTCGGTTTCCGCCTTAAACTTTCGAGCATTGCGCTTTGTGCGGTTTTGGCTGTGGCGGTCAATTTTGCGGCGATAATGATGAGCCCCTACCTCACGGAAGAACATTTCATTCGTCTTGGCGTATTGGTGGTTATGGCCGCCGCCGCCGTCACCGTGTATAACGAGTATCTCCTAAGGCGGGATGCGCGTCTTGCCGCCGCCGAAGTATCCACGTTGCCTCTCACCGAGGCAGAAATGGGCATGGCGGAAGCTGACGGCGAGGTCTTGGCTACGCCAAATGACGAGAAAGAGCCTGCCTTTGCGGCGGCAATAGAGCCTGTGGGCGCAATAGAACCCGCAGAAAGAGCGGAGGGCGAACTTACTTTCGCCGAAAAACTTCGCAAAAAAGCCATGGAACGGCGGGAGAAAATCATCAAGTTGCAAGAGGAAAAAGAGCGGCTTGACGAAATGAAACGCCTTGACGAATTGGCAAAAGCCCGGGAAGAAGAAAAGGCCAAAGAAGAATTAGCGGAGAAGAAACGCCGCCAAGAAGAAGAAAAGGCCGCCGCCGAACGGGAGAAAAAACGACAAGAAGAACAGGCGGCACGGGAAAAACGCGAACGGGAAGAACAGGCGCGAAGGGATCAAGAAGAAAAAGCTCGCCGCGAACGGGAAAAAATCGAACGAGCCGAGCAAGAACGCCGCGAGCGAGAAGAACGAGCCGAGCAAGAACGCCGCGAGCAAGAAGAACGAGCCGAACAGGAACGCCGCCAGCGGGAAGAACGGGAGAAAAAAGCCGCCGAAGAACAAGCAAAACGCGAACGGGCGGCAAAAGTTGCGGAGGAAGAAAAACTCCGCGCCGAACGCTCCGCGTCCATGGCTACGGCAAAGGTTCGGCGGCAAAAGACTTTGGACGAGCTTTTGGACGAAGCATTGTCCGCCAAGGCGCAAAACGACAAAAGCGGCGCGATTACCGCTTTGGGGCAGGCGCTTAGGCTATATGCCGAAGACGATTACGCCCCCTTTGTGGCCATCGACCTTGCCAACGTATTTAAGGACAACGGCGATTACCTTTCGGCGGCGGGCGTCCATGTAAAGGCGCTCAATCTGCCCTCGGTGCGGGATAACCCCGATATGCGCCGCGAATTTGAAAACAGCATAACCTATTTGCGCCGACTTAACGAAGTGCTTAACAAACACAATATGCGCGGCAAGCCCTACGGAGAAATTCCGGCGGCAATACTGCGCGAAGCGGAAGGCGCAAAATAAAATAAATCCACTAAATAAAACACTGTTAAAAAACGCCGAAGAAAGTTCTTGGGCGTAAACTTATACCAACCTAACGGAGGAAATTACCATGAAAAAAAGCGTTGAGATTTTGGGATTGCCGGTAATAAGTATCACGGAGGGACGTGAGCTTGGAATGAGCAAGACCCTTCTCATAGACGCGAAAAACGGCAAAGTGGCCGCCATAACCATTGAGGACGAAGATTGGTATCGCGGCGTGAAACTTATCCCCTATGACTCTGTTATCGCCATCGGCGACGATGCGGTGACGGTCACCAACAGCGAGAACATTCTTAAACTTGACGAGGCCGGGGACTACGAGAGCCTTTTGGACGAAAACATTCGCGTTATCGGCACGAAGGCCATAACCAAAAGCGGCACAATTCAAGGGAAAATCACCGAAGTCTTTATCGGCGAGGACGGCAAGATTGAAAAGTGCGAGATAACCTCTCAAGACGGCACGTCAAGCGACGTTATCGCCGACCAAATCTCCATATTCGGCAAACAAGTCACGGTCATTGACCCTGACGGTGAAAAAAAAAATGAGTTTATAGCACCCGTAGCGGCGCAAGCCCCCGCCGCATCTGTTGCGGTGGCTGAACCCGTGGCTGAACCTGTTGCAGAACCCGTAGCAGAGCCTGTGGCGGAGGTTGAGCCGCAGGCAGAACCTGTGGCGGAAGTTGAGGAAGTTGCGGCGGTTGCCGAAGAAGAGACCGTCCCTGCCGAAGAACCTGTTGCGGAAGAACCTGCGGTTGAAGTTGCCCCGGCGGCGGAAGAGCCTGTAGCCGCAGCGGAAGAACCCGCAGCGGTCGTGGAAGAAGCGGCGGCCGAA
>CAJOQC010000086.1 GCA_905236785.1 uncultured Selenomonadaceae bacterium | reverse complement strand
CTTGAGGAAATTATCGTTGCGCCAAAGGCGCGTTTGGAGCGGAATGTGCTTGTGATTTTGTTTCTTGGTAGATTTATCCGTGTAAAATTCTTTGGAACCTTTGTTTTTTGGGAAGGTCAACGAAAGCGCAGAAAACTTTTTTGCGACACAGGGGGCAAAAGTGCAGGAAATTGCAAAAAAAAATCGAATTTCTCAACAATTGTTTTTTCCCCTTATGATGTATGTTTTCTTTGCTTATTTTGGTTTTTGATTATGATACAACAGTTTTGGAATAAATTTTTTACCGAACTTTTTGACAAAAAAACAACACAACAAGACAGCGAACTCTCCGACAACGATATTTTTTTGAACAAACTGTTTAACAAACACGTTGCCTCGTCGATTGTTTCCATGTTCGGCGTTCAATGTTGCATGATGATAAATTCGATTTTGGCGGGGAAATTTTTCGCGGCGGAGGGGTTGGCGGCAATGAGCGTCGCCGCGCCGTTTTATGCCTTGTTTGCCGCCATCGGCGCGTTGACGGGGGTCGGCGGCTCCACTTTGACGTCTTATATGCTGGGGCGCGACGACACCGAAAAAGCCAACGCCTGCTTTAGTTTGTCGATTTTTTTAAGCGCGGTTCTTTCTTTGGCGATAGCCTTGCCCTGCATTATATTTTTAGAACCGTTGCTTTATATGTTGGGGTGTTCGGCAAAAATTTACGATATTGCTTACGCGTACTCTTTTGTTTATATTTTGGGCGGCTTCGGCACGGCAATGTTTTATTTGCCCTATAACTTTTTCAAACTTGTGGGCAAGTTAAAACTTTTGCCCGCCCTGTTTTTGGGAATGGCTCTTGCCAACACGTTGCTGGACGTTTTCTTTGTCAAATTTTGCGGCATGGGGCTTTATGGCATCGCCTGGGGGACGGTGTTGTCCTCCGTTGGCGCGTCTTTGTTGGGGCTTAGATTTTTGCTTTGCGGGGATAATTCCTTCAACCTTGTGCGTTCGTTTGACAAGGGGACAATTCGCCGTTTGATGACCTTAGGCACGCCATCGGCTCTCAATCAAGGGCTGACCTTTTTCAGGCTTTTGATAATGAACCGAATTATCGTCGCTGTGGCGGGGGATATTGGGTTGGCTGCTTTTTCCGTGTTCACGGCTTTGGAAAAATTGTCCTTGGTTATTTTGTCGGGGGTTGCCCAGGCCACGTCCTCGTTCGTCGGCGTATTTACGAAAGAGCTTGATACCGTGAGTATTCGCCGCATAGAAATACGGGCGCATATTCTTGGCATGGCGTTGATTTTGCCCCTGGCGGCGTTTATTTTGCTTTTCCCCGAAGAAATTTCCCGGTTCTTTGGGATTTACGACGGCGAAAAACTGCAAATTGCCGCCGACGCGGCATATTGTTTCGCTTTAAGTTTGCCGCCTTCCGTCTGTTGCTTTTTGATGTTTTTCTATTATCAGTCGGCGGGATTTACCAAACTTGCCAACGTGCTTATCTTTTGCCGTTCCTTTTTGTTTTTGGTTGCCCCCGCCTATTTTCTCGCGCCCGTCTTTGGCTTAAAGGCGGTGTGGTTGTCTTTGACTATCGCCTCGATAAGTCCGTTGCTTTTGATGTTGCCGGTTTTTCCCTACTATTTCAAAAAAGGCTATTCGGGCGTTTTCTTGCAAAATTTGCACGCGGAAAAAAACGGCAATTATGTCTCCTTCGTCGTTAATGCCGATGTAAATTCGATAATCGAAAATGTGGATAAAATCGAGGATTTTTGCGAAAAAAACGAACTCTCGTCCAAGGAAATCATGCTCGTGCGCCTTTCCATGGAGGAAATGTTGCTGAGCATTAACGAGCATTGTTTTGCGCCAAATTCCGGCGAAACGATAGATGTGCGAATTTTAGTCGTGAAAAAAGCGGATGAGGTTATGATTATTTTGCGAATACGAAACGGCGGTAAGTTGTTTAACCCCATAGATTATTACGAGAAAATGTCCGAAACCGACCCCGAATTTTTGGGCGATGCGCTGGGCATTTCCATGATAGTCAACGCCGCCAGCGCGATTCACTACAAAACAACCTTCGGCATAAACAACTTAACGGTAATAATCGACCGAAAATAAAAGGAACAGACAAACTGCGCGATGGCAACGAAAGGAATGTGATAAGTGTTGGATTATATGGAACTAAAAAACAACGACGGCGATAAGATTTACGTCAAATTCCGGGCTTTCGAGCCAAAGGATGCCGCCGCCGCAGTAAATTGCGTGCGCGACGAATACGGCGATAAATACCATAAGCGCATGATGTATGACGAAAATTATATAATCGAACAATGCAAAACGGGCAAATTGTCCCTTTACGTCGCCGAAACAAAGGACGGCAAAATCATCGGCACCTTGGGGTTTAGGCGCGACTTGCCGAAAGACACTTCTTGCAACATCACCACGGGCATAATGCTGAAAGAATATCGCGGGTATCACACCTTTTTCCCCTTTACGAAATATATTGCGGAAAAAATTCGCCGATTGAACGACGCCTCTGCCATCTGTTGTCGGTTGATTTTGTACCACGACATAACGCAAAAACGAATGTATCGCGCCGGGCTGCGTCCTTGCGGTTTTGTTCCGTCCATGATTATGGCGCAGAATTTTCAACATTCCTACGACCGCGACGAAAACAAGAAACTTACTTTGGGGCTGATGGTTCGCCGAATGAAAAAGCAAAATGCGGGCGTAATTTATGTGCCGCAAATCCACAAAGAAACGGCGCAAAAAATTTATGATTCTTTGCGCGTTGAATGTGACATTCGCGAAACAGGCTCGCCTCTTGCGGGCATAAGCGAGATTTCAAGCGTACAAGACGAACGGCAAAAAACCGCTTTTGTGGATATAGAAAACTCCGGCGAAGATTTGGCCAAAAGAATGGAAGCTCTTCATGCAAAATTTGCCGACGACGGGCAAACTTTCAACATTATGTTGAACATAAGCGACGAAAAAAGCATCGCCGCCTATGAGGTGTTAAAATCAATGGGTTATTTTTTTGCCGGCTTTAAGCCTATTTGCGGCGTACACGAGATTATGATTTTGCATAATCCGGGCAATGTTTCCATAAATTTTGACACGCTAAAACTTATCCCGCCCTTTGCCGAATTGAAGGATTATGTAAAAAAATGTTACGAGAGCAGGTGTGTTAAAGAAAATGAGCGGTAAAACGGGCATAAAAAAGCAAGTTTGGTATTTGGTTTTGTCCTGCAGCATAATTACGCTTGTAATCGCGGGGGGCATCGCGCTTTACGGCATGATGCGCATAAAATCGAACGCCGTGCAAATCGGCGCGGACATCGGCAATTACGCCGCCGAAAACAGCAGTGATGCCCTAAAAGACGTTTCGCTGAAAAGTTTGCAGGGGCTTATGAACGAAAAAGCCAAGCAAATCGACAGTTTCTTCAAAAATCATGCCGGCGAAGTCAACATTTTGGCGAACGAAATGACCAAGATTATGCAAAATCCGCAAAATTATCCGCCGCGAGATGTATCCCCCCCCGACAGAAACAACGCCGGGAAAAATGTTCCGCAACTGCAGTACAAAGCCGGCGCAGACCGCGCAGCCTTGGCGCGTGAAGTCGGTTTGGCGGCAAATTTGCAGGATTTTCAGTTAAGATTTTTTGATAACGATGACACCATCGGCGCAAATTACGTTGCATCGGTAAACGGGTTCAACATCACGGTTGATGCCGCTTCGGACAGACGGGTTGACCCAAACAACGTCCCCGTGGCCAACGATTATTCAAGCAGGCCATGGTATAAGAACGCCATGCGGGAGAAAAAATTGACCTTCACGGATATTTTTATCGATGCCCATGGCAGAGGTTTGGCAATGGGCTGTTCCGCGCCGTATTTTGACGCGAGCGGAAACATTGCCGGCGTGGTGGGCGAAGGCAAATTTTTGGATGCCGTCAGCCAAGCCGTCCAAGAAACAAAAATGGGCGAAACGGGCTACGCCTTCATATTGAACAACAAGACGGGGCAAGTCTTGTTTTCCTCGAAAAAAGAAGGCATCCTCGCCGTAGATTATGACAATGATTTTGACAACGACATAGTTTTGTTTAACG
>CAJOQC010000085.1 GCA_905236785.1 uncultured Selenomonadaceae bacterium | reverse complement strand
GCTACGCTGAGGAGGAATGACGCAGTATGCCGGAAAAAGACCCGGCAAGGGTGCGGACGAATTATGCAGTGTTTCCTTAAGCCTCCCCTAAAAGGGGAGGTGTCGCGAAGCGGCGGAGGGGTTACTCGCTTAGCTGTGAATAGTAACAATGTAACTCTCTTTTTCCGCAGAAAAACTTTTTAACGGAAATGAGCATAAAGGAGAACAACATGGATTTTAGAGAAGAGCAAGAGATGGACGTGGCCTACAAAATTTTGCAGGAAAACAACGCGAGCATTTACTGGCGCGAACTCATAGAAGAAGTTATACGGCGCAAGAAAAAGAGTGTGCAATCCCTGTCTACGGCAATTTCGGAGATTTACACCATGCTTAACATGGACAGCCGTTTTTACCATGAAGGCAACGGCAAATGGGGGCTTTACGAGTGGAAACCGCCCGAGACGAAGCGTACACGCCTTTCTGCCGCCGCCAAAAACGCCGCAGCCGACCGCAAAGGCAACGAGAGTAAACTTGAAAGCATACAGGAGTAAGAAATGGCAAAGTATATTTTCGTCACGGGGGGCGTTGTTTCGTCCCTCGGCAAAGGCATCACCGCCGCAAGTTTAGGCAGACTCCTCAGAAATCGCGGCATAAAAGTAACGATTCAAAAATTCGACCCGTACCTAAACATCGACCCCGGCACCATGAGCCCCTATCAGCACGGCGAAGTTTTTGTCACCGACGACGGCGCGGAAACGGATCTTGACCTTGGTCACTATGAGCGTTTTATCGACATAAGCCTGACGAAAAACTCAAACACCACCGCCGGCAAAGTTTACGGCGCGGTGCTGACCAAGGAGCGAAAAGGCGACTATTTGGGAAGCACCGTGCAGGTGATACCCCACATCACCAACGAAATTAAGCAACGGGTTTACGACGTGGGCAAGATTGACGGCGCGGACGTTGTTATCACCGAAATCGGCGGCACGGTGGGCGATATTGAAAGTTTGCCCTTTTTGGAAGCTATTCGCCAAGTAAAAAAAGAAGTGGGCAAGAATGATACTCTTTACATCCATGTCACTCTTTTGCCTTATATTGCGGCGGCGGGTGAGTTAAAAACCAAGCCGACCCAGCACAGCGTAAAAGAGTTGAGGGCAATCGGCATACAGCCCGACATTTTGGTTTGTCGTACGGAAAAAGAAATTTCCAAGGAAATGAAGGATAAAATTGCCCTTTTTTGCGACGTTGATGCGGATGCCGTCATCGAGAACCGCACAGCCGCCACTATTTACGAAGTGCCGCTGATGATGCAGCAAGAGGGGCTGGATAAGATTGTTCTCTCCAAACTCCAAATGAACTACGGCCCGGCGAATATGAGCGACTGGGAAAAAATGGTTTATAAGATTAAAAACCCCAAAAAGAAAGTAAAAATCGCCGTGGTAGGGAAATATGTGGAACTGCCGGACGCTTACATCTCCGTGACGGAGGCTTTGCATCATGCAGGTGTGGAAAACGATGCGGCGGTAAAAATCGAGTGGGTCAACGCCGAGAAAATCGAGGACGGGGAAACAGACTTAAACGAGGTATTCTTGGGGGCAAAGGGTATCTTGGTACCCGGCGGTTTCGGCGATCGAGGCGTTAAAGGGAAAATTCGCGCCATAAAATATGCCCGTGAAAATAAAATTCCTTTTTTGGGCTTGTGTCTCGGTATGCAGTGCGCGGCGATAGAGTTTGCCCGTAATGTGTTGGATTTAACCGACGCGGACAGTACCGAATTTGCGCCGGAAACCAAAAACCCCGTTATCGCCCTTATGGATTCTCAAGTTGACGTGGTTGACAAAGGCGGCACAATGCGCCTTGGAGCGTACCCATGCAAGCTGAGGGAAGGCACGAAAGTAAGGGAATGTTACGGCGAAGAAATGATAAGCGAGCGACACAGGCATCGCTTTGAGTTTAACAACGATTACCGCGAGGCCTTTGCCGAAAAGGGGCTTATAGTGGCAGGTACGCTTCCCGATGACAGCTTGGTGGAAATTATCGAATTAAAAGACCATCCGTTTTTTGTAGCCTCTCAGTTTCACCCGGAACTAAAGTCTCGCCCCACCAATCCTCATCCGTTGTTTATGGGCTTTGTTCGCGCCGCCATGGATTTGTGACATAAAATGGCAGATAAAAGAGAAAATTACGAACGCTTAAAAGAATCTTTGCTGAAAATGGTGGAGGAGGGGCAAAACCCCTTCGACATCATTTATAAAATAGCCGAAGAAATAGAAAAAGAATCAGGCGAGCCGAAATTTGCCGAATGTGTAAAAAACGAAATGAGAGCGGTTTACGGCTATGTTTTTGGGGAAGTAAAACTTTTGACCGACGAACTTAACGACACGCATAAGCAACTTGCCCTCATAAATGAACGGCTTAAAACGGGAAATTTCAGCGAAGAAATAACGGAACGGATAAATTTTGCCGTAAACGCCCACGAAAAGAAAATCGAAGAATTGCAAAAGCGAATAAAAAATGCCGAAAATGAAAAATCTTAAAGGAAAAATCCTTGTTCTTTGCGCCGCATTTTCGTTTTCCCTGCCCGGCGGCGCGGCTTTTGCCGCCGACGCTTGGAGCGTGGCGGCGCAGGCCTTGGGCGTGTTTGCCGCCTATAGGTCAAGTTTGGCGGAAATGCTGAAAATAGGCAACAACGCCGCCTTTCAAATCGAAGGGCGGCGGCATGACTTGGCAATAAACGGGCGCAATCTCAATCGAAACGACACCGCGCTTGTGGATAAAATTATGACGCAATTAAAAGACCATGGTCAATACGCCCTAAAGGCCAACTCGTTGCCCTTTATGTGGGGCGTAAACAACAACAAGATGTTTAACGCCGCCTGTTACCCCACTAACTACATAAGTGTAAACCGCGGGCTTCTTCGCGGCTTGCGGGGCGACGAGAACGAAATTGCGGCGGTTTTGGCTCACGAAATGACCCATGGCCTTTTGCAGCACAGCGCGAAGAACTACGCCAAAGCAGTGGCGCAATATTACGGCATGGCCTTTTTGAACATGAGTTTAGGCTCTATGGATTGGAACAAGCTCAATGAATTGGCGGGTTATTCCGTCGCCACCAACGTTATCGCTCCTGCCGAAGAAGAAGCGGATGCGGGTGGCTTTTATCTTATGACGAGCGCGGGCTTTAACCCCGGCGGTGCGCCGGCGGCCATGGCGCGGATGCGCCGCTATCTTCGCTATGAAACGGAAGATTTTTTGGAATACGACAGCCCCGACCGATTGTCTCAAAAGGAATACAGCGACCACCCCGAAACGGAATTAAGGGAGCAAAAACTGCTGAAACTTATGACGGAGTATGGCGCAGGACACGTCACGGTTACGGAAGGAAAGAACGTAATGATTGACGGAAGTAAACTTTTTTCCGTAACCGACATGAACGCTTACGATTTTTACGGCGACAAGACGCGGGACGCATACTGCGCGGCGGGCGGCTTGTCGAAGGCGTTTCATGATTTTGATTCGGCGGCAGAGTGGAATTTTCGCTTAAAAGACGGCAAAATGGATTTTTTGACCGACGACGTTGCCTACAAGGAAATAAAATATTTTATAAGTCACAACGGCCTTGGAGAAACATTGCGTAATTTGGTGGAACGAGCTTACCTAAACGAGCAATATACCATGGCGCGGGTAAATATGAAAAATAACGAGGCCGCCCGCCTTGCCGCCGTTGAAAAACTGCGCCGCGAGGAAAAAGAGGCAGACAAGAAGCTGATTGCCCAAATGAGAATTAACAGCGATATTTACAGCGACTGCGGTTTTTACGAAAACGCAAGTTACACCGTCAATCGGGCTATGAACGGTCTTGAGCAAGAGGACATGGCGGAAAATTTTTCCGTTCGCGCTCGCGCCAAAGCGTTGGCCGGGGATTTTGCCGGCGCGATTGCCGATGCCGACAAAGCTGTAACAAGCGACCCCGACAACGTGAACAACTATCTAAACCGCGCCGACATTTACCGCGTTATGGGCGAACATGAAAAAGCGCTTGCCGATGCCGAAAAAGCCATCGCCATGGATGCTAAAAGCGCGGCGGCGCATTATGTGGCTGCGGCTCTTTACGACGACGCGAACGACCGCGAAAAAGCCAAGGCAACTTACGCAAAAATGCATGAACTTGCCCCGGGTGCAAACATTCCCTTTGCATATCTAAAGGAGATAGACCCCAAGAAAGCCGCCGAAATCAAAAAAGCAAACCAAGAGGCCGCCGCCGAAAAAGCAAAAAAATTACGGGAGAAGAAGTAAATGGAATATATTTTTTTCTTGTTGTTGGGCATGGGAGTGGGTACTTTCGGTACATTGGTGGGCATAGGCGGCGGGCTTATCTGCGTGCCGATATTTATTTTTCTCATGAGCGACGGCGGTCTGTGGCCGTGCTTTTCTACGGCGGGGCAAATCGCGGGGACAAGTCTTTTTGTCGTCCTCGCCAACGCCGTATCGGGGACAATGGCCTACGTTCGCCAACGGCGAGTTTATTTTAATGCAGCTGTTCCCTTCGCCTTGACCACCCTTCCCGGTGCGTTCTTGGGTTCGTACATCGTGGACAAGTTCTCGAATGAAATGCTTGATATGTATTTTGGCGTGTTCCTGCTTGTCATGGCGGTTTTAATGTATTGGAATGCCACACATAAACCCCATTCCGAAGTAAAAGAATTGCCGCGAAATTTTAAGTTTGACAAGAATTTGGGCATCGGTTCAAGTATGTTTGTCGGTTTTTTGTCGAGTATTTTCGGCATCGGCGGCGGCGTTATCCATGTGCCGCTTATGGTGTATCTGTTGGGCTTTCCCGTCCATGTGGCGACGGCAACCAGTCATTTTGTGTTGGCTGTTTCTTCGTTGGCGGGGGTGGTGAGCCATTTTCTTTTAAGCCACATAGTTTGGTTGCCCGCCTTGGGCATTGGCGCGGGGGCGGTTATCGGCGCGCAAATCGGGGCAAAAATTTCCAAGAAGACAAAATCAAAGGTGATTTTGGCTCTGCTGTCCCTTGCCATGTTTGCCTTGGGCGTGCGGCTCATGTTGTTGGGGAGTTTGCACTAATACTGCTATTCAATTAAAATCAGACGATTTTAATTGAATGTGAATAGCCGCAAGCTAACGCTTGCTTTACTTTTGAGCCTACGGCTCAAAAGTCGTCTAATAACTCACCGTAAAAAAGTACACTTTTTTACGGTGAGTTATTAGACGGCAATAAAAAATGCAGG
>CAJOQC010000084.1 GCA_905236785.1 uncultured Selenomonadaceae bacterium | reverse complement strand
TTTATCGGGCGTTGCCCCAAGGGGAAAGATATATCCGTCAGCAAAGCAATGTCTTTTTTGATAATTTGACCAATCATGTTTAATACATATTCTTGTGCCGCCGCCTCGGAGCTTAACACTTCGTTTTTCGACAGCAACTCAACGGGCACGAGCATTAACCCCTTTTCCTGCTTCTTCGCCGCAAGGGTATAACGCGCCAACAGATAAAAGGAGGCGGCCGGCTTGTTATAGCCGCCGTAACGCTCGGTATCAAGCCCTTGCTTTAGGGGGATTAAGCCCTTGTCTTTTTTTACGGGTTGTTCGTCGAATAAGCCGCCTTGCTTGATAACAGCAAACCGAGTGTAGTGTACGTTGTTCTTTTCTGTTGTCCTTTTGATACGTCCAACATCCTCTTTCCCGCGCCATGCTTCTTCTTTGCCGACGGTTACTTTGTTTTCAAATAAAGTCTTTAATTTTACGGAGTATTTGTCGCGGTTCGGATTGAAATATTGTCGCTGGAAACGAGAGTAATACACATTGCCGACGACAATGTTAAGATAGGCGTCTTTGGCATGGTGAAAATCGTTTACGGAACGGGACTTTGGAATGTCAAACTCATGCCGAAAATCCGACACCAACCCGGCCTTAGAGAATATTATTTTCGTATCGGGGTACAGCTCCTTCAAAATAACCGTCAAGGCTTTGGTGGATTGGCGGGTTTCCACAATTTGCCTGTTGATAAACCCCCACAGTTCCTCCTCGGTAAATTCCGTACTGCGCATCAGGCGTTTGTACTTTTCCTCGGAAATCAAATTGCTGTTTTTATAGTGCAGCCACAACGCCGCCATATTTTGGCGAATTTTCCCGTCAATGGGGAAACGGTCGCCCTTGTCGCCGTTTTCTTTCGATGTGACCAGAACTTTGTTGTTTATGCTGTCGTCTTTCACTTTTGAGCGCGGATAAATGTGATCCACGTTATACAGTTTGTCGTTCTTTAAGTCCTCAATATTTATCGGTTTGCCCGAATACATACTTTTGCCGAGTTGCAAAAAATACAAGAACAAAACTTCGCTTTTTAGGGGGCTGTCGTCGCCTTCGTATTTTGCAAGTTGCGCGGAAACCTCCCGCACGTCTTTTTGCAGTTGCTCGCCGACGGTCTTGTCTTTTAAGATTAAGTCGTACGCGCTTTTTAAGCTGTTGTAGCGGGATTGGGTACGCTTGCCCTTTTGGTCGTCTTTGTCTTCCCGCGCCATTTCGATAAAAATTCGCGACGGCGGCTGTTTGCGGGCTTTTACAACATCTTTTACAATGTCCAACGTGCGGTAAACGGCGCGTTTTACGGGCTTTGACAAACGCATATCGTCCATGCGCTCGTCCAAACTCTTGGGGTGTTCGGCGTAATATTCTTGGGAAAATTTTTCCGCATCTTCCCCAAAGGTGTACCGCTCCGACAAAAGTTTCATGAGGTTGTCGTTTGTTTCCCACAGAAAACCGATAATGGTGTTCTTTTCTCCCGTTTCCTTGTTCACTCCGTAAAAGCCGCTCAAGAATTTTTCGGACAATTTACCGAAATCCTTGCCGTTAAAGTTGGCGATATAACGAATATCTTCTTCTGTCAGCCCGGTAAATTCTTGCTTTAGCCAAGCGCGAATACGCCGCTTATCCTCGGAGTAAGCCAGCCGCTCGATTATCTTTTCCGCATCTTTTTGCTGCAGCAATTTGCGTTCCATAAGGCGGGCAAAATAGGCATGGGATTTTAAGCGAGCGTTTATATTTTGGTCAACGCCAAAAATTTCGTCACCTTTTCCGCCTTCAATGTAAATGTAATTGTTGCTTTGCAGAAAATCGCGAATGTTTTTCTTTGTCACCTTACGCCCGTTTTTGTTTCCCGCGAACAGTTCTTGGTAAATTTGCTGTTTAACTTCCACGGGAATAGGTGTATCGCCTACTTTTAAGTTGTTTATTTCGTTTAACACTTCAAATTTTTCGTAGAGCAAGGAGCATTTAGGCAGTACGTGTTCCCCCGCAAGATATGTGCAGGTGTTTGTCATGCGGCGAATAAACTCTTCTTCGCTTTTGTCGAGGTCAATGACATGGTTAAAGTTCCATGGGCGAACAATTTCGTCTTTTTTACGCACAGCCCAGGCAAATTCCGATTTTTGCTTTTCGTCGGCGGGGAAATGCAACGGCCCGACAAAATAGGGAATACGAAAAAGAAAAACTTTAATGAGTTTGTCTTCACCGGTGAAACCGTCGGCATCTTTTTCCGTCAAAAACGAAAGATACTTCTTGGCGTGTCCCAAAATCTGTTTAAGTTCGTCGTAATACACCTGATAGGGAATAACGCGGTTGTCCCCCGACACCTGTTTGGGCATGAATGTACCGTTTTCCAAACGCGCCGTTATACTTTCGTATAATTCCTTGTCCTCCGCTGTCGGCGTTATGTTCTTAAAGATTTTTTTCAAGTTATCGCAAAATTCCTGTTGCGTGGCTTTTTGTTTTGGCAATGTTCCCGTCATGCCTTTTGTATGATAGGAATAGGCAACATAGTTTTTTTCTTTTTCGCCGGTCATATAGCGGAACATTTCGCCATATTTGTTCGGCAGATAACGACGGATAAATTTTTTGAGATTTGCCAAATCTTCGCCATGTTGGCGGTAAACAGCTACTTTGCCTTCGGATACGGAATTATAGCCGCCGAAAAGTTCATGGAGCAGCGACCAATCATACAGTTTTCTTGCGCGCAAGATCCATTCGGCATCGTCGCCCAATATGGCAAGAGCAGCCTCGATTTTATCCTCCGCGTCGTGGAAAGATATTTTATCCTCCGTTTCGTATTCACCGCCGGGGAACAAATCCTTGATTTTCACTTCGCAACCCGCCAACAAGGAAAGCAATTTTCCTTCGTTTACTGCGTCATCCTCTTCTGTTTTTGGCTTTTTGCCGCCGTACAGCAACGCGACGAGAGATTTTTCTTTATCTCTTTTTCCTTTGTTGCTTAACAGTATATTTTGCAGTTCTTGCAATACGTTTTCCGAGTTATCCCATGGTTGAAGTCCGTTTTGTGTCATCAAATCCAAAAATTCTCGGTAAACTTTCTTAAAATCCAAGGCTTCTTTGACGTTATCTTTGTCAACGTCGCTCAAAAAATGCCCGCGATGCGCCATAAGCCAACCGACGGCAATATACAAAAGCCGCGCATAACGCTTATCGTAAGGGACGGCATCCTTCATAAAATCCGTCAGCAAATGATGAATTGTGGGATATTTTTCGTAATAATCTTTGTCATGAAAATCAGCATCGTTAAACAATATGTTCGCATCGGTTTTGGCTGCCTCGTCACGATAAAGAGCGGCCTCATGCAAACGGATAAAAAATCTTTCGTCGGTTTTGGCAATTTCCTCGGCAAAAATCCCCTGCGTCAACAAGACCCGTTGTTGCCGTCTGTGCAGACGTCGCCTGCCTGTGCGTTTGGCGCGTCGCCCGGCGGATTCGGCGGCTCCTTCAAACACATGAGTTCCCCACATGGGTTCGTTTTTGAACTTCAAAAGATTATATTTTTCGTCGGTTACGGCATAACCGACAGAGTTTGTACCCACGTCAAGCCCGATATAATATTTTTGAGGCATCTTGACAATCTCCTTCCGTCGTGATAGATTGATGGCGTAAAGTTTGAACACCCTCAGATTTTACATAGCGAGTTCAAATAAGTTTTTACGAAATCGTCGCGCAAGCGGCAGCACAGTGTGTGCTTATAAAACCTGCTTCGGCAGGTTTTTTTGTACAAAGACGATATTCGCTCTCGTTGCTTAAATTACCTGCCGCAGTATAAAAACAACCCCTCAATTAAAATTCTCCGATTTTAATTGAGGGGTTGTTCTACAAAAGTTCCAACAAACGCTCGGTCAACAGGCCGTATCGTCTTTTGGTGCTGTCGTTTGTTACGGCGGCGGTAAGGGCGGATTTTTCGCCGATTAAGATAACGTAATCTTTGGCGCGGGTCACCGCCGTGTACAGCAAATTTCGTTGGAGCATGATAACATGGGAGCGCACCAAGGGCATGACGACGCAACGATATTCGCCCCCTTGGCTCTTGTGGACGCTAAGGGCGTATGCCAAACTAATCTCCGACAATTCGTTCTTTTCGTAGCTTACGATTAACTCGTCGCCGTAAGCAACGGTGGCCTTGTTGCCGTTAATTTCGGTTATAATTCCGATGTCGCCGTTAAACACCTTCTTTTGATAATTGTTGCGGGTCTGCATCACCTTGTCCCCTTCGCGAAAGAGAACCGCGCCGTGAGTGAGTTCGTTTTTCTTATCGTCGGGAGGGTTTAACGCCGCTTGCAAGCGTAGGTTCAAGTTGATAACGCCGCAAGTTTGTTTGTGCATGGGGGATAAAACCTGCGCGTCGAACATGGAAGAGTAACCCGCCTCCGGCAAAACGCGGGTGCAGGTTTTGATAATTATATCGACGATTTCATCGGCGTCGTTATGTTCAAGGAAGATAAAATTGCCGTCGTTGTCGGTGTCGGGGACAATGCCGCTGTTGATGTTGTGGGCGTAAAGCACGATGTCGTTTTGGTCTTCTTGGCGAAAAATTTGTTTTAGCCGCGTCTGGGGAAATCTTTTAGAGCGCAAAATGTCCTTTAACACCGACCCGGGGCCGACGGAGGGAAGTTGATCCGCGTCGCCCACCAATATAAGGTTGCAACCTTCGGGAAGAGCCGCCAAAAGATGCGCCATAAGGGAAATATCAATCATGGAAACTTCGTCGATTATTACCGTGTCTGCTTCCAATGGATAGGATTCGTCGCGGCCGAAGAAGGTTTTCCCCGCTGCCGATGCTTGCGCCTCAAGCAAGCGATGAATTGTCGTCGCCTTCTTCCCCGTGGCCTCGGTCATGCGTTTGGCGGCTCTGCCCGTGGGCGCGGCCAAAAGGACGGTTTGCCCGATGGTTTCCAAAATATCAATCACGGCTTTTAACACCGTGGTTTTCCCCGTGCCGGGGCCGCCGGTCAAAACGAAAACCCCGCTTACAAGAATAGATTCCACGGCGCGAAACTGTTCTTTGGCCAAGCAAAAATCGGATTTTCTTTCCCATTTGCGGACAAGCATCCCGGTGTCGATGCCGCTTAAATATTCTGCGTTCTTTGCCAATTTCAAAAGCCTTGCGGCGGTTTCCCTTTCGGCGCGGTAAAGGCGCGGCGAATAAACGAAAACATTTTCTCCGGCGTCTTCGGTTATAAGTTTGCCGTTGTTTTTGTTCTGCTGATACACCGACCAAACGTATGAAGTTTCTATTTTCAAAAGTTCGGCGGTTTTTTCCGTCAACATCACTTCGGGTATGCAACAATGTCCGTACTTCTGCGTTGCTTGTTCTATGGTATGGTTAATCCCTGCCGCAATTCGTTCGTCGGAAAGTTTGTCGATGCCAAGCGTGGCGGCTATTGCGTCGGCGGTGGCAAAACCAATGCCGGTTATGTCCCGCGCCAACAGATAGGGGTGATTTTCCAATATGTCCAAGGAATTTGAAGAATATTCCTTAAAAATTCGCGCCGCGTAAGCCCCCGAAAGGCCATGCTCTTCAAGCCAAAGCATTAAATCCCGCAGTTCCGATTGTTTTAAGTAGGATTCATGAATTTTTTTGGCGGTCTTTTGCCCAATGCCCTTCACCGACAAAAGTCGGTTCGGCTGCTTTTCGATAACTTCCAACGCGTCGCGCCCAAAGGCTTTTATTATTCTTTTGGCCACGGCTTCGCCGACGCCGTCGATTACCCCCGATGCCAAAAAACGTTCTATTCCGTTTACGCTTGCCGGAGCTTCTACCGTGATGCCGTCGGCCTTAAACTGTTCGCCAAAGCGCGGATGCACCACCCACTGCCCAAAAAGCCGCACATTCTGACCGATAAGGGGCGGCGCAGAATTAAGCGTGACATTTATGCGGGTGTTTCCCGATTTTATGCGAAACACCGAATATCTTTCGTCGTCGCTGACAAAGATATGCGAATCGACTTCGCCGCTTAACTCTTGTCGCGGTTCTTTGCCGGCAAATAAATTGTTGTCGTCTTTGTTTATCATTCGAGCAAACTTTCCCATTTTGAATAACGTTCGGCAATTTCCTTTTCTTTGGCGGCGTAAAGGGCGGCTATCTCGCGGCTCTTTTCGGGGTCGCCTTGAGTTTCGGGGCGGTTCATTTCAAATTCAAGCCCCTTTAGCTCCGCCTCCGCCATGGCAATTTCCGCCTCGGCGCGGTCAATCATTTCGGCGCGTTTGTCGGCGGTAAGCCCCGCAAAGGAAGTGGATCTCCTTGCGGGTTCGCCGCGCTGCTCCGCCCTTTGTTTTTGCCCGCCGCTTTTTTTGGCGGTGGGTGTCGCCGCGCCCTCTTCGGCAATTCTTTTTTCTTCGTCCTTCTTGGCGCGGTAATAGCTGTAATTGCCGAGGTATTCCGTCAATTTGCCGTTTTCAAGTTCCAAAGTACGGTCGGCGATTTTGTCCAAAAAATAACGGTCGTGGGATACGACCAAAAATGTCCCCGGAAAAGCAGCAAGAGCGTTTTCGACAGCCTCCTTGGCTGGGATGTCAAGGTGATTTGTCGGCTCGTCCAATATCAAAAAATTCGCGCCCGTCAGCATGAGTTTCAAAAAGGCAAGGCGAGACTGCTCGCCCCCCGAAAGGTCGCCGATTTGCCGAAATACCTCGTCGCCTCTAAACAAAAAAGCTCCCAACAAATTTCGCGCCTGTTCCTCGTTTGCGCCAAACTCGTAAATAATTTCGTCAATCAGGGTGTTTTCCTTGTGAAGCCCCTCATGTTGTTGGGAAAAATAACCGATTTTTACGCGGTTGCCGATTTTTACATTGCCATGCGTTGGGGAAAGCTCCCCCACCAAAACTTTTAACAGCGTGGTTTTCCCTGCGCCGTTGCTGCCTATAAGCGCAGTTGCCGTGCCTTTTTCTATTAGGCAGTTCACCCCCGCAAAAATAGTTTTGTCGCCGAAACTTACGCTTATTTCCGAAAGTTCGGCCACCCGTTCGGCGGATTCGGCGGGGGGCATAAAGTTAAAACAGGCCATGGCTTTGTCCTGTTCGACGGGGGATAAACGCTCCAAACGATTTAATCTGCTCTCGCGCCCTCGCGCCTGTTTGGACTTTATGCCTGCGCGATAGCGGCGAATGTATTCTTCGGTTTTTTTGATGTATTCTTGTTGCTTTTGATAGGCGGCGTTTAGGGCGGCGTTTTTTTCCTCCCGCAGTTTCACAAAACGGCTGTAATTGCCGTCGTAAAGATTTACGGTTTTATTCGTAAGTTCCAAAATCTTATGGGCGACGCGATCAAGAAAAAAACGGTCATGAGAAATAAGCACCAAACCTCCGCCGTAGCTTTGCAAAAAGGTTTCGAGCCACATTGTTTGCTTTATGTCAAGATGGTTCGTCGGTTCGTCCAAAAAGAGAAAATCCGGCTCGCGGAGCAAAGCCTTTGCCAGAAGTATTCGCGTTTGCCAGCCGCCGGAAAAAAGAGCGGGGCTTTTTTCCAAATCCTCTTTGCCAAAGCCCAGCCCATAGGCGACTTTTAATATGCGGCTTTCAAAATCGTAGCCGCCCATTTGTTCAAATTTATCGACCACCGCGCCGTAGGCATCAAGTTCCGCCGTGTCGCTTGCGGCGGTGATGCTTTTTTCCATGGAACGCTTTTTTTCTTTTAGGGAGATAACGTCGGCAAAGGCCGTCAGAAACTCGTCATAGAGGGTGGCGGCGGAAAAATCCGCCTGCTGCTCCACATAACCCACGGAGGCGGCGGCATCAAACTTCACCGAGCCGCCGTCATACTCGCAAAGCCCCAACAGACAACGAACGAGCGTGGTTTTTCCCGAACCGTTCGCCCCCACAAGGCCGATATGTTCCCCTTTGGCAACGCGAAAAGACACGTCCTTAAAAATTAAATCCGCGCCGAAGGACTTTTGTAATTCCGCTACGGTCAAAAGTTCCAAAAATTTCACTCCCGATTTTGTTTCACATAATCGCGGCCTATGTTGACCACGGCTTGATTTTTGTCGCCGCCGTCCAAGATGATGCACTCAAAGGGCATACCGTAAAACAGATCCGTGTTTTGGGCGGCGGTGGTTATTGATGTGTTTTCCTTGGAATCGGTCTTGCCTGTTTCGACGCCGGAAATAATAAAGCCTTTTCGCCGCAAAATATCCGCCGCATCCGCTCCTGCGCCGTTTATGCCGCTTGAGTTTATCACCATTACGGAAATATTTTCGGGGGCCGCCGGCGCATCGTCGTCGTCGGTCTTTTCTTCCGATTTTTCTTCCGTTTTTTCGCTGTCCTTCTTTGCCGCCATATCCTTTTGGATGTCGTTGGCGGATTCTTCCACTTTCTTTAGGTCATTGGGGAGATTGTCGGTGTATTTTTTGGCGGCGGCCTCGGCCTCTTTTTGCATGGCCTCCGTTATTTCGCTCGCGCCCGCATCTTTGGCCAGTTCTGTGCGAAGAGCCACCATATCCGGCAACCAATAGCTCACATCGTCAAAATAAGCCGGCGTGCCGGGGAGGGTCTTGGCGGCAAGGCCGTTGTCATGCAAATTTTTCATTATCCGCGAAAATTCGAGAATTTCGGCGGCGCTCATGTCGGTTTCCACAGCCGAGCCGACTTTTTCGATTATATTCGGCAAGCGGGACAACATGGCGGGGGTTACGACTTGTGACAGAAGAGCTTTCATGAATTTTTGCTGACGGGAAATGCGCCCTATGTCCCCTTCGCCGTCGCGATAACGGACATATTGCACCGCGCCGTAGCCGTCAAGATGTTGTTCGCCGGGGTAGAGGTCGATTACCAAGCCGCCGTTGTCGTCCCAGGGATCTTCGTAGTACATACGTTTTTCCACGTTGATGTCAATTCCGCCCATGGCATCGATTATTTTTTCAAAAGCGCCGGTGTCAATCATCACATAGCGGTCGATTGACACGCCCAATAAATTTTCGGCGGTTTTTTGGGTCAATTTTTGCCCGCCGTAAGCGTAAGCATGATTTATTTTGTCGTACTTATGACCTTCAATGGGGGCTAAAGTGTCCCGGGGGACGGACAGCAGGGCGGCTTTGTTGTTTTTCATGTCAACGGTCGCCACCATAAGAGTATCGCTGCGGCCTACGTCGTCGGCGCGGCGGTCTACCCCCATGAGCAAAATATGAACAACTCCTTTGTCCTCTATTTTGCTCTTTATGTCCGCCCTGTCGTCGCTGTCGTTTTCGGCGGGAATAAACTTTATGGCTCCCACAATCGCCAGCACAAGGACGACAAAAAGGGCAAAATATTTTATTCGCGTGTAATTGCGTTTTTTGTGGCGCGTCTTTCGCATTATTGCTCTCCTTCGCTGTCGCCGACAGTGTCGTTTTTCGCCGTTTCGGCCATGACCGCCGCAAGGGCGGCCAACAGCCACAGTAAAATCGACGATGGAATGTTAAACAAAAGGTCGTCCGTTATGCCGTTTAACGCCACGGACACAAAGGCCAGACCAATGCCGAAGGTAAAGCCGGCCAACACCCGCTCGTCATCCCAAGTGAGGAAGTTATTGAGCCGCTCATGCCATGTTAAAGGCACGTCATCGACGGTTTCTTCCCCATCACTTTCGGTGTGGGCAGGAGTCATTTCGTTCTTATCCGTGGCTTCTGTCTCCTTTGCCTCGGCATCGAGTTTTGTTGCCGCAGATGTTGCCTTTTCTTTTTCGTCTTTATCTTTGGCGGTTTTTTTGCTCTCCTTTTGGGCAAGGCTTGCGGCGACGGCTTCGGATAGGCTTAATTCAAGCGGAGCGTCGTCGGCAGGCATTTCTTTTCCGTCATTTTCTTCCGGCTTTTTCTTGTCGATGAGGTTTTCGCCGTCGGCGGCTTTTAGGGCAAGGGTTTCTTTTGTTTTGCCCTCTTCCGCCGCAGTTTCGGCCTCTCCGTCGGTTTTATTTTCTTTTGCCGTATCGTCTTTTTTTATTTCGTTGCCGTCGGCTTTTTCTTTTTTCTTCGGTTCGCCGTCGGGGGCTTTTTCCTCTTCCGCTTTTGCGGTTTTGCTTGTGTCTGCTTCCTGTTTTTCCGTTTTTTGCGAGGGTTCTTCGTCGGCTTTTTCCTCTTCCTTTGTTTTGCCGTCGGTAGTTTTTTCCTCTTCTGCTTTTGCGGTTTTGCCCGTATCTGCTTCCTGTTTTTCCGTTTTTGTCGCAGGTTCTTCGTCGGTTTCCTTCTCGTCGTTGCCTTCTTCGGCAGTTTCTTTTTTCTGTTCCTTCGTCGGCGTTTCCTCTTTTGTTTCTGTAGTTTCTTCCGTTTTTTTCGTTTCGTTCTTTTCGCTCTGCTCCTTCGTGGGTTCTTCTTTTGTCGCATCGGCCGGCTCTTCGTCCTTCACGCCCAACTTATCGGCGATGGACACAATTTTGTCATCGTTGTCGGCGGCGGCAAAACTTGGCAGGGTGAAAAATTCTGCGGGCGGCTCTTTGTCCTCGGGCAAAAACTTGGCGGTAAGCGCAAGGCGCATAGTGCCGAAAAAGTACCAGCAAAAGGCCGCCGCCCCTGCAATGCCGATTTCTGCGGCGTAATTTAAGTACAGATTGTGGGCATGATAAATCGTAACCGCAGAATTTTGCAAGTAATAATCATACTGCGGATACACCATGAAATACGCGCCCCAACCGATGCCGAAAAAGGGATGGTCGCCTATCATGGCCAAGGTACTCTCCCACAGGGCAAAGCGTAACGCAGAAGACGAGTCGGCGGCGGAAAACACGGACAAAAGCCGCTCGTAAAGGGTGGAATCCGCCACGAGAGCCGTAACAGCCGCCACAAAACATATCGGCAAAATACGCCGTTCTTCGGTAATTCCGCAAGCCACAAGAACGATAACAAGGGTCAGCATAGCCCCGCGAGCGTAAGTCATGATAAGACAAACACTGACGGTCAGTATAGCCGCCGCCAAAACCGTTTTTTGAAACTTGTCGCGGCTTTTCAGCAAAAAGCCCAACAAAACGAGAGCCAATATGTCAAGATACCCGGCAAAGATGTTGGGGTTTTCCCAGGTGGAATAAATGCGGGTCGTAAGTTCGGGGAAGGCTTCGCCGTCAACCCAGCGCATACTTGTGGTGTCAACGCCGAAAACATACTGAAAGAAGCCGTACAGCACCACCAGCACAGCCGAAAGCCCCAACGCCGCCACGATTTTTTTTATTTCGGCGGCGGTCTTGACGTTTTGCCCGAACAACAAATAAGTCAGGGCGTAAACTCCCGCCAAGTTGTAATAATTGTAAAAGCTAAAGGCCATATCGGGGGATGCAACCACAGAAACTGCGCCCAACACACAAAAAAGAGCCAGCGGCACATCAAAGGGCAAACTCCGAAAAACTCTTGAATCCTTTAGAGTAATCAGGCGCAAAATCATAAGAACAATGCCGCCCAAAAGCGCGACGGTGGCCAAGGAGGGTGACAAGGCCACAAAAAAAGCCTCGGCCAAAATTGCGCGGAATATCCATTTTTCAAAGGATTTTTTGCGTCGTCGCTGACGCAGTTCGTCAATTACCGTTCTCATTAAGTATACCTGTCAATGTAAAACCGAGCTGAATCTGCGTCTTAAGTCGCCGATAAGATACAACGACCCCGCCGCAATTAAAAGCCGCCCGCTTGATGCAATAAGCATGGCGCGTTTTATCGCCGTATAATTGTCGGGGGAAACTTCGACGTTCCCTGCGTATTTTTTCGCCAAGGCGGCAAGTTCCGCCGCGTTTAACGCTCGCTCGCTTGTTGGCGTTGCCGTCACTGCCGCGTCTTCGGGGCGAAGGAGGGTTTTTAGCATAATGTCCGCCTCTTTGTCGCGCAAAATTCCGATTAGGAACACTCGCGGCATATCGGGGAAATAAAAATCAAGATTCTCCCGCAGACTTTTTGCTCCCGCGGCATTATGCGCCCCATCAAAAACAATTTTTTGCATACCGACGGAAAAACATTCAAACCTGCCCGGCCAACGGGCACTTTTCATGGCAAGAGCCGCTTTTTGTGCCGTTATACGCTCGTCAAGGTTGTGAAGAACCGCCGCGCACATCAAGGAAGTCGCGCTGTTCTCGATTTGATTGAGACCCATTAACGAAATTTCGTATGTTAAATCTTTTATGCCGAGCAACGCGGAGGTAAAGGACAGCACCTGCGTTTGGTCGGTGTGTTTTGTAAACTCGGCGGAAAAATCAACGCCGTAAGAAAAAACATCGGCTTCTTTTTCGGCGGCGGTTGCGGCGATAATTTCCGCCGCCCTTTCCGTTGCGGCTGTGATTACGGGGCAACCCGCCTTTATTATCCCTGCTTTGTGGCGGGCAATTTCGTCTATTGTCGAACCGCAGTAGGCCGTGTGGTCGATGCTGACGTTGGTGATAACGGTAAGGGCGGGGGTTACAACGTTGGTGGAGTCCAAAAGCCCCCCCATGCCAGCCTCAATAACGGCGTATTCGACATTTTGCCGCGCAAAAAAGAGAAAGGCCGCCGCCGTTAAAATTTCAAATTGCGTTGGGGAGTCCTCCCCAAAAGCGTCGGCGATTTTGGCAACGGCGGCTATGCAGTCGGCAAATTCCTCCGGCGTTATGTCTTCGCCGTTTATTTTCATTCGTTCGGTGTAATCAATTAAATGGGGGGACGTGAAAAGCCCCGTGGTAATGTTCGCCGCAGTGAGAAAATTTGCCGTCATCGCCGCTGTCGAACCCTTGCCGTTTGTCCCGGCAATATGAACAATACGATAATTGTTCTGCGGGTTGTTTAAGAGATTAAGGAGTTTTGTTATCCTGTCAAGCCCCGGTTTTATACCGAAACTTTGCCGCGTCGTCAAATATGCAAGCGACTCTTCGTAAGTCATTGTTTTTGTTCCTTGAGGGCGTTTAATTCGTCAATTCGTTTTTGCACCGTTTTCTGCTTTTCGCCGTAGGCAACAAGTTTTTCCTTTTCGCCTGCCACCACGTTTGGCGGCGCTTTTTGCAAAAATGCCTCGTTGCCGAGTTTCTTTGTCAGTTTTTCCGTTTCGGCGATTATTTTTTGCAGTTCCTTTTGCAGTTTGGCCGTTTCCTTTTCTACGTCGATAAGCCCCAACAGCGGCAAATAAACCGTTATGGCGTCGGCAACGCCGGTCACGGCGTTTTGCGGCTTTTCTTCGCTTCCGTCGATAAATTTCACCGGCTCGGCAGCCCCAAGGCTTATGATATATTTTTCGTTGGCAACAAAAATTTCTTTTAAGCGGGCGTCCTCGATACCGACTATAACTTCGCTCTTTTTGCCCGGCAACGCCCCAACTTCGGCGCGCAAATTGCGAATGGTTTTAATAACCGACATTATGGACGTCATATCCTCTTCGTCGCTTTGGCCGATAAAGGCGAATTTTTGCGCCTTCGGCCATGGCGCGACCATAAGGCTTTTAAGCTCTTTTTCGCTCGAATTGCCGGGGAGTTTTTGCCAAATTTCCTCGGTGATAAAGGGCATAAAGGGATGCAAAAGCCGCAGGGAATAATCAAGGACAAAGAGCAAGGTGTGAAGGGCGGTCATGCGGCTTCTTTCGTTTTCCTTGTCGTAAAGGCGGCTTTTGGTAAGCTCTATGTACCAATCGCAAAATTCGCTCCAGATAAATTCATAAATACTGCGCCCCGCTTCGCCAAGCTCGAAACGGTTGAGGTTTTCGGTGACGCTTGCCACGGTCTTATTAAGCCGCGCCAAAATCCACCTGTCCGCCAAAGTGTAGTCTGCGTCCTGCGGAACAAAATTCTCGTCGTAGTCGCTTTCGGCGATATTCATGAGCATATAGCGGGAGGCGTTCCAAATTTTGTTGGCAAAGTTGCGGGCGCTTTCCACCCGTTCCCAATAAAAACGCATATCGTTGCCGGGTGTGTTGCCCGTTATGAGCATAAACCGCAACGTGTCCGCCCCGTATTTATCTATTACTTCCAATGGGTCGATGCCGTTACCCAATGATTTACTCATCTTGCGGCCTTCTTGGTCGCGCACCAAACCATGGATAAACACATACTTAAAGGGAACGTCGTCGGCGAACTTTAAGCCCATCATAATCATTCTGGCCACCCAGAAGAAAATTATATCGTAGCCCGTCACCAAAACGCTTGTGGGGTAATAGTGTTTTAATTCTTTGGTATTTTCCGGCCAACCCATGGTTTCAAAGGGCCACAGGCCGGAACTAAACCATGTGTCAAGAACATCCTCGTCTTGATGAATGTTCTTGCTGCCGCAATGGGCGCAAGCTGTGGCGTCCGTGGCGGAAACCGTGGTTTTGCCGCAATCGTCGCAATACCATGCGGGGATGCGATGCCCCCACCACAGTTGACGGCTGATGCACCAATCGCGAATTTCCGTGAGCCAGTTTATATAAATTTTCGTGAACCGTTCGGGGACAAACTTAATGCGCCCGTCCTCCACGGCTCTGATGGCGGGCTTGGCAAGGCTGTCCATCTTAACGAACCACTGTTTGCTGACAAGCGGCTCCACCGTCGTGCCGCAACGGGAACAATGCCCCACGGCGTGTTCATGGTCTTTTATGCCCACAAGAACGCCGGTGCTTTTTAGTTCTTCTATCAATTTTTTGCGGCACTCGTAGCGATCAAGGCCTGCGTATTTCCCTGCGCCTTCGCCCATTGTACCGTCGTTTTCGATGACTTTCACCTGCGGCAGGTTATGCCGCAAGCCCATTTCAAAATCGTTGGGGTCATGGGCGGGGGTAACTTTTACCGCCCCCGTGCCGAAGGCGGGGTCTACATATTCGTCGGCAAAGAGAGGAATTTCCCGCTCCACAATGGGCAAAATCAAAGTTTTGCCCACAAGATGACGATAGCGTTCGTCGCCTGGATGAACGGCAACGCCGGTGTCGCCGAACATTGTTTCCGGGCGAGTGGTGGCAATTTCCACATATTCGTCCGTATCTTTTACTTTGTAGCGCAAATGCCACAGCTTTCCCTGTTCGGTTTCATGGTTTACTTCGATGTCCGACAGAGCCGTCATACACTCCGGGCACCAATTCGTAATTCGCCGCCCCTGATAAATAAGTCCTTCGTTATAAAGACGGGTGAAAACTTCGCGAACGGCGCGGCTGCAGCCTTCGTCCATGGTAAAGCGTTCCCGCTCCCAGTCAAGGGACGAACCCAATGAACGAAGTTGTTCGGTGATACGGTTGCCGTATTTTTCTTTCCATTGCCAAACCCGCTCTAAGAATTTTTCCCGTCCGAGTTCATGGCGGCTCGTTCCTTCTTCCCGCAACGCGCCTTCGACTTTGGCTTGAGTTGCGATGCCTGCATGGTCGGTTCCCGGCATCCACAGGGTATCTTTGCCGTTCATGCGGTTAAAACGAATGAGAATATCCTGCAAAGTTTCGTCCAAGGCATGCCCCATGTGCAGTTGCCCCGTCACGTTCGGCGGGGGGATTACGATGCTGTACGGTTCTTTGTTTTCGTCAACTTCGGCGTGGAAAAAATTATTTTCTTCCCAAAAGCGATATTGCTTTTTTTCAAAAGACTTTGGGTCATAAACCTTCGCGGGAATTGTTTCGGGTTTCATGTTCAATGTATTTCCTCTCTTAATTTATGAATAAAATAAACCCTTTCATTCCGCAAGGGACGAAAGGGTAAAATTCGTGAGTTTGTTTTATGAATGGTCGGAACGGCGGGATTTGAACCCACGGCCTCTTCCACCCCAAGGAAGCGCGCTACCAAACTGCGCTACGTCCCGACTGACAA
>CAJOQC010000083.1 GCA_905236785.1 uncultured Selenomonadaceae bacterium | reverse complement strand
TCATAGGCAATTTTTAGATAACGATAAGCGTTTTTCATGTTCTCGTCGATACGTTTCCTGTCCTCCTTGCTTGCAGGATGAGAAAAACGTTGCCGTGTGCCTTTTTCCGTGGTGATGTATGTATCCTCAATTTTGGTTGCAAGAAGCAGGTACGCATCGCCGATTGTTCTGTAGATTATGGGCGGGGCGTCAAAGTCCTTGCGATTTATCAGTTTTAACCCATACCGCACCACCGTCTTGTGATTATTTTCGTCCATCGCCCTGCGAAAGGCGCGATACTCGCTCTCAAGGGATTTTTGCCCCTTGGCTGTTCGCTTTTTTTTCTCCATTGCGTTACATTCTCCCTAATGCCGCGTTGCATAACAACTTATTTTTACGATTTTCCCGTCCTTCAGGTCAAAGGTCATAAAACAAATTCCCTCGTTTTCCTCCGTGGGTTCGCCGACATACATCAATCGTTTGTCGCAATTTTTATCGTCAACCGTGAGAACGCTTACATCGGGCTTGCCGTAAGTTTCCGTCAAAACCTCTTCGTCCATACCCGCCGCCACGCCCTGGGGCGTTGCCATGGGCGGGTAATCAACCACATCGACCCGCCGCAACAAAAAAGCGTCCTCTCGCCCTTCATCTTTGCCCTTAAAGACGAAGTTTAACTTTTTTTCCGTCGCAAAATAAAGAGTAACTTTGTTGCCGTAGGTGAAAAGTTGCTCGCCGTTACCAAGGGTTGTTTTGTACGCCGGCTCGCCGTATACGCCCAAAACATACTCCATGGCGGAATAGGGCGAAAGACCGCCCACCCCCACCATGACGGCGGGAATTTTGGCGGAGGCAACACAAAACGGCAACAGCAACATAAAAAGCATCGCCGCAATCTTTTCAATATATTTCCTTTTTGTCATGTTCGCCTTTCGTTTGTCTTTTTTCCATAAATACTCAAATATTATAACGCAATTAACAGAGTTTTACCACAAATAAAATGGCCTCCGTTTCCGTAACGAATCATACATAATTGCCCTTGTACAAAACCAAGGACATTTCTTCAGCCATTTCATCGAGACATTATCACATCTCATTCACAGCACTCTCACACGAAAAATAATTCCCTTGACAGTCTGCCCCGTTTTGCTATATATTTGACCGTATGATTTTATAGCAGGGAGATGATATTATGACGGGAAAAAAGCGGCTTGGTGTTGTTGCAGCGTTGATTTTGTTGGTCTTTTTCGCCCTATTTTTCTTCGACAACCGAAATGCCGTACCCGTACTCAATTATCATCAGATAAACGACACGGAAAAAAATTCTCTCACGGTAAATACCGAGCAGTTTGCGGCGCAAATGAAATATTTGCATGACGCAGGCTACACCACTATAACCATGACGGATATGCTAAACGCTTGGGATAACGGCGCGCCGCTCCCCGACAGACCCGTTATTATAACCTTTGACGACGGCTATATGGACAATTATCGCCACGCCTTCCCCATTTTGAAACAATATGGACACAAAGCGACGGTTTTCATTGTCACCGACTATGTAAACACCTACCCGAACTACATTACATGGGACAATGCGCGGGAAATGTTGCAAAGCGGAGTTATCGACATCGGAAGCCACACCTTAAGCCACCAAGACTTAACTCGTTTGCAATCGGAAGAAGAAATTAGGTTTCAGCTTTTCGGCTCGCGCCAAGCTATCGCCTGGCATTTGAAGAAAGATGCCGACTTTTTGGCGTATCCGGCGGGGCGTTTCAGCGAAAAAATTGCCGCCCTTACCCAAGAAGCGGGTTATAAGGCGGCCTTTACGGTGCATTACGGTCTAACCGCGCCAAACGAGCCGCGTTTTGCCATGTCACGCATACCCGTTTTCGGCAGCAATACACACACTCTCCTTCGATTTAAGCTTCGGCTGTGGTTTGCTCCCATCATAGAACCCCTCAATGATTTGAAATTATCCTTAATCTCCGCCGGCTATCAAAATGCGGCGCGAATTATATTCATACCTTAAACCAAGAGGACTCTCCTCAAAAACGCCGAGAGTCCTCTTGGTTTATTCTTGGGGCTATTTTTTGGCAATCAAATCTCCCGGTTGCAGTTCATACTACTCTCAGTTAGAAATTTTATTTCTTACTGAGAGTGTATGAGCCTGCGTAATAAAGCCGCCTAATAACTCTATGTAAAAAGTACACTTTTAACGGAAGTAGTATAAGAACCGTCACAATCAAAAAGCCCCGCAACCGGCAGCTTACGCCAACGGGCGGGACTTTTTATTTTGGCTGACGCACCTATCTTGCCGCGTCTTTCTGGTTCACTGCGCTGATAAAATACACGACACTCAAAATGTAATTTCTCTGTTGAACAAAATCATTTTATAACCATAACGGGAATTTGCGATTCTTCCACGACTTTTTGGCTGACGCTACCGATTAACGCACCCTTAAAAAGACCAAGCCCCCGGCTACCCATAATTATCATGTCACTTTTTTCCTGCGCCGCAACACGAAGTATGGCTTTGGGTATGCTTCCCGTTTCAACGTGTTTAGCGGCTTTTATGTCCTCCGGGATTTTTTCCCAAATACGGTCAAAGACGATATGGCTCGGTATATCTTTGTTTATGTTGCTGGCCACATAGACAAAATCAAGGCTTGCCTTACACTTGCCCGCCAAGAAAATGGCCTCATCCACAGCCTTGCACCCGTTCACCGACCCGTCTACGGGTACTAAAATTTTGTTTATTTTGCCCATACTAACCCCTCCTCGTGATTTTCCAATCGGTGAATTTATTCTTCTTGCAACGGCAAATTCCTGCCGCCGGATAAAGACGACAATAACAAAATATTTTCTATCCAAGTTGGCGGTTTATGAAATTGCGTCCAAAAACGCTTATCGTATAGTAAAAGCCGATAATAAACGGCAAATACTCGGCAATCAGCCGCCAACACACAGCCACAACTCCCACCGTACCCGCCGGAACAGCCTCAGCAAACAAAATCACAAAACCGCCCTCGGCCAACCCTGCGCCCCCCGGCGTCGGGGTAAAGTACAAAAGCAGATTAAGGAAAATCATGCGCCCCATCACCGTACACCAATCCGCATCGTAAACCCCCAATCCTAAAAGAAGGCATGGCACAATGGCGTAAATGCACAGAGAATTTAGACCCGACTCCAATAAAACCCGCGCCAAACTTTTCGGCGAAGCGGAAAGAAGTTTCACTGCGGACTTTGTATCGCGGTAAAAGGCAAACATCATTTTGCGGCGTTTCGTGCTTAACTTGCGCGAAAATTTTTTCAATATGCCGTCCAAATAGCCCTTCCGCGCCAAAAAAATAAGAGCTACAATGGAAAAAATGCCAAAAAAAATCAGACATAACAGCGTCATATTGCTGAACCCGGGCAAAATTCCCTTATCGTTTATGAGAATAAAGGGCAAGAGAAACGCCAAGAAAAATATGGATGCCAACGTCCGCACAATGACCAACACTGCCGCCTTGCCCGTGGGTACACCGGCGTGACGCAAAAACATAACCTGCGCCACAGCCCCCCCGGTTGCGCCCGGAGTCAAAAGTGCCAAAAAGTAATTGCCGAATATCACCTGCACCGCTTGATATAACGTGATTTTTTCGCCGGATATTTTCACCAGATGCATAAGCCGACTACCGTCAAAAAACATCCCAAGAGCCATGGCCAAAACCGCCAAGAGCAAAGACCACGGCTTAAAGGCTGTAAGATTGGCAACGGTGTTTATATCAACCGTAGCGTAGATAACCGCCGCCGATATGAACACCACAAGCAGGAAAGCACCGATAAATTTTCGTCCGAATTTGTTCATGACTTTCGCTCCCCACAGCTACGCCAAAGTTTCTTCATGGGAGGCATAAGCGTTGTGATTGTGGATTGATTCAAAATTTTCGCAGACAACGGAAAATTTTTTAAGCCCCGGCAGTGTTCTAAGAGCAATTACCACATCGCGCAAAACGTCTTCCACAAACTTGGGATTGTTGTAGGCCGCCTCGGTTACGAATTTTTCGTCTTCACGCTTTAACAGGGAATAAAGGGGGCTTGATGCCTCCTTTTCAATAAGTGCCGTCAAATCTTCAATATATATACACTCTGTATCGTTGTCAAATTGCAGTTTTAGGCGGCAAACCGATCGTTGATTGTGTGCGCCGTATTCGGATATTTCCCGACTACAGGGGCAAAGGGATGTAAACGGCACGTTCACCCCAAGGGTAAAATCCATGGGAGCATTCGCCTGTTTTTCGCCGAAGAAAGAACAGTCAAGGTCAATTAAAGACCTTTTGCCGCTGACAGGCGCAACCTTTTCCACGAAATACTTGAATTTTATTTTAAGTGTTGCCGAAGCGGCGTTTAATCGCATAAGTGCCGCCTCTAAAATGGCGGACATCTCTTCTTCAGCTATCGGTTGCAAAGCGTAATCGTTCAGTATCTCGATAAAACGGCTCATGTGCGTTCCTTTGTACTCCTTGGGCAGTGACACCGTAAAACGCATTGTTGCCGCTACTTGCAAAAAACCGCCGCCTTTTTTGCGGATAAAAAAAGGCAAGTGAATATCGTTTATGCCGACGTTCTGAATGGCGATGCCACGATGGTCGGCACTGTTTTGCACATCAATCATATTCGTTTACGCATAGGGGACGGGGTCTTTTATGCCCGCCTCGGCAAAACCTTTAAGGCGCAATTTGCAACTGTCGCATACGCCGCAAGCCTTCTCGCCGCCGACGTAACAACTGTGAGTAAGTTCCAACGGAACCCCCAGCTCCGTTGCCGAAAGGACAATTTCTTTTTTGCTGAGATTAAGAAGAGGCGTTTCGATTTTTATTTTCTTTTTATCGACGGCGGATATTTTGGTTGCTACATCCGCCAATTCGCGGAATTTTTCGATAAACTCCGGCCGACAATCGGGGTAGCCGGAGTAATCAACGGAATTTATGCCGATAAAAACCGCCTCCGCTTCTATGGCTTCGGCATAGGCCAAAGCATAACTTAAAAAAATCAAATTCCGCGCAGGAACATAAGTGTCGGGGACATCGTTAAAAGAACGGTTGGCATCGCCCTCGGGGACGGTTATATTTCCGTCCGTCAAGGCCGAGCCGCCTATTGCGTCCATGTTTGTTTCAATGAAGATATGCTTCTTTGCGCCATAAAAATCGGCGATAGCCTTTGCGCTCTTTAGCTCAATCTTGTGCCGCTGGTGATAATCAAAACTTATGGCGTATATTTCGTAACCTTCTTTTTTGGCAACGGCTGTACAAGTTGACGAATCAAGACCGCCGGACAACAGAACAACTGCTTTTTTCAATGTGTTACCTCCGCAAACTTCCTTTTTTCGTAATTCTCGTTGAGCAGATTATAGCATAAAAAAGAAGGACTGTAAATTTTTTGCGTGTTACTGTACGCCGACAGCGCAAAACCGAAAATGCTGTTTTACGGTTGATTTTTGCGTAAAGCCCCATCTATAACAATATGCCGAAAAAAAATATTCCAAACAAAAACCTAAAATTCCTGCCCGGCAATATGTATTTTATCAAAAATGCTTCTTCTTTGCGGACGCTGGCCGCGACATTTATGCCGGGGTTAGGCGGGCTGTTGCGCTTTATAATCTGCAATTCGCCCATAAACTCGGGGCAGACGTTGTTGTCAATGGTAACGTCGCCGACCTTCCGTTCCGTGTTGTTTTCGGGCAGAATATTTTCTCCGGTCTTTAGGGCGTTAGCCTCCCCCTCTAATGCCCGCACCGCGTCGCGAGCTTCGTCAAAACGCGCCGTAAAATGCCGCCCCAAAAGCCAAAGTTGCAAAGCATCCTCGGTATGGGGGGTGATTTTTACGGCTATCTCCGTGCTTTTTAATATTCGGAGGGAGTTTAGTTCTTCAACAGTGGGGAAACAATCGCTCAAAAAAACGCTGTCAACGCCGATGGCAGCAAGGTGACGACAGGCAAGATCCGCACTGACCCCGCGATGCGCCTCAAGGGTCGGCGAGCCGTCGTACAAAGGCGGTGTCTTGTGATGCTCGCAAGAAGCAAAGGCGCACACGGAAATTCCTGCCCGATGCAAAAGAGCCGTCTTATGAAGAAGGTTTTCTTCGCTTAACCCCGTGCCTTGGCGCGGATATACGCCGAAAGTGGCTTCAAGCTGTCGAATGTTGGGGTTGTTGTCCAAAAGTTCTTCCAAATTTTTCTCCGTAACCGCCGCCGTGTTGAATTGAATACGAATATGCTGGTTGTTGCGGCTGAGTTCTGCAATGCCCTTGGGGGAAAATTTATGGACGTAAAGGGTGCGAATGCCCATTATTCTAAGAGAACGAAAGCTAAGATGCTTTAGGTGAAGTATTCGCAAAACTTCCGGCGTCAGAGCCACAATTACATCCATGTTGTAGCGATTTGCCGCTCTTAAAAGCCGCGATACTTCCATCGCGGCTTGCTTAATGTTGGCGTAGGGTAAAACAAGGGGTAAAACAAGGCGAGTGATGCCCGCATTGACGGCGCGCTCCACCAGCCGCAAATTCTCCGAAGCCGAGTCGGAAAGACCCGGATAAACCGCAATACCTTTTCTCACTGCAATCACTCCCAAAGTATACCGGGGGACGTGAAAACTTTCCGCAGGAAGAATCTCACGTCCCTCGTATATATCGCAAAGCAATATTGTCATGGTGGACAATTTCCTTTTGCGAGTATAAATTGCACTTTCAAAAATATTTTTGTACTGCTTTGTTACCGTAAACCTCTGTTCCTTGCAAAACGCCCAATGCTTTGTAATATTAAATTCCCAATTCTATGTTGCGGATAATGGTGGTCAGTTTTTCCATTTGTTCGCGGGTTGTTCCGCTGAGGCGGTTGAGTTCTTCGATAGAACCCGTCGATGCTTTTATGTGCTTGAAGCCATCCTCAAGATTCTTGTGCAAGTCCTTCATTTGCGCCGAGAAATTCTCGTCGAACTCCCCTATTTTGTCCTCGAATTTTTGATTTTCCACCAATATGGAGCTTATTTCGTTTACGTCATGCATCAACGCTTTTATGGCCGCATCGGAAGTCTGCAAGCTCTCTTGGGTGTTTTCGGAAAGTTTTCGCACCTCTTGGGCAACCACGGAAAATCCGCGCCCCGCTTCGCCGGCTCGCGCCGCCTCGATTGCGGCGTTTAGTGCCAACAGGTTTATTTGCGATGCTATATCGTCAATCATTTTCATGACATCGCTGATTTTCTTGGTGCTTTGCCCAAGCATATTAAGTTTCGGCGTTATCTCGCCGCTACGCTCCATAAGCTGCGAAAACAGCCCGCTCTGCTCGTCAATGCCGCCCGACAGCTGTTCAATGGACGAGCGCAAGCTCTCCACGTCCTTTGACATACGCAGTATGGTTTCGACAATGGAAGGCATCTTCGATTGATAATCCTTGAACATTTCGATGAGGTTGTCCTTCAATTCATCCGTATGCCGCTGGCGTTCGATGACGCGAAGGTAGAAGAACGCATGACAATGGGCGTAGCTAAGAGCAAAGGTATCAAGATATTCGTCGCGGAAGGGCGTGCCCGATGGCACATGATAAAACATTACCGCCGTCAGGGTTTCGTTGACGTGCAATCCGCAAATTTCCCCGAAACTCGAAAAACCCGCCACCGCCATGTTCTTAAACTCGTCAATTCGCTTAATTTCGTCGGGGTAACCCAAGCGACGCAAAATGCAGTCGTTTAACACGCCGCCTATGGGGACGGGTTTTCCCTCGTTAAAACGCTTTATGTCCGCATGAAGGGTCTTGTCCAAGGAAACGCGGCGCATCAGCTTTAACTTTTCGCCAGTGACCACGTCGCAGAAGAAACTCACCCGTTGCGTTCCTTCGTCAATGCCCGATATGGTGCGAATAAAAACATCGTTGCCCACCGAGGCCGCAAAGGTGTAGCCCTGCATTTTTTGTTGAACTTCCGCCACCGTGCCCACATGGAAATAATCTTTCAGCGCATCAATAAACGGGCGGGAGGTCTGCTCGCCGCTGTGTACCGTTTCCACATAACGAAGCGAAGTGTTCGCGCTGTCAACGACGAAACTTTCCCCCGTTTCCTCCACGGCTTGGGATTTTAATATGCCGTAGCGATAATCCTTGTTCAGGCGTACCAACGTAATAACGGCATGGTTTTCAACCACTTTGCTGTTGTCGTAGATATAGGTGTGGGCAAAATCCATGTTCCCCCCCGCGCTGCCGCCTATGAAGGGGCAGGGGAAAAGCCCCGATTCATAAAGAGCGTTCAGCACGAAGGTTTCGCAGTTGGACACGCCGTCAATGTACACAAAGGCAAAGGCATGGTTGGGGCTTATACGAAAGGGCGGGCGAAACCGCATAATCTCGTTTTTTATGGATTCGGTACGTTCATGCACCGTCATGGTAACGCTCCCCGAACGCAAATCGTCGTTGGGAATCGGCACGCTGATTATGGCAGAATCCTCAATCATTCGATTGCTAAAAGATTGCAAAAGAATTTTGGCGCGATTTTCGGGCGCGGGGCAATAGACGGTGGCTTGGTTATCCTTGCGGCAAAGTTCGCCGGAGGTGGTCATCAGCACAAGTTTGGTCTTGGATGGGATTTCTTTTTTTATTTCCCGCGCCACGTTGCCCAAATCCAAATCAGGGGACACAAACCCCAATATTAAATGCGCGCCTTCGGCAACGTCGCATAAATTCTTTATTTGACGGGCGTTAAGCTCCCTTTCGTCCAAATACTCCACGCGCATATCCCGCGCCGGGTCGGCGGCCGCATTTGCCATGAAAGCCGCCGCCGTCCGTTCGGCAGGGGCTGAGGCCGCCGCCGCTTTTTTCGTCGAAAATAAACCGAACATAAATCTTCCCTTCTTACCGAATGTATCTGCCGGAATGAGTTATATTTTGCTTGCAAAATCTGCAAACCTTTTACGAATTGCAACATACAGTATGAAAATACTTTCGACGCGCTTTGATAAATTCCTTCAACCGACTTAAATTATATTCCGCGTTATTCCTTGGGAATTATTGCGCCGGTGCTTCTTTTGGTCATGCGGTCGGCAACGTGGGAATACCTGGCGGTGGTCTTGGGGTCGCGATGCCCCAAGACTTCCTGCACCAAGCGGATGTCTTTCTCGGCGGCGTATAAATTCGTGCCGCAGGAATGACGGAAAACATGGCAACTTATGCCCTTCTTTTTCAGCCCCGTTGCCCGCAAAGCCTTATCCATTATGTACCGTATCCCGTTACGGCTTATCCTGCCGCCCACGTTAAAATTCGAGTCCGACAAGAACATGGGCGTTGTAAGTTCGTCGGTTTTCTTTGGTTGCGGCGCGACATCAAGATAATTTTTAAGAGCCAAAAAAGTTTCTTTGCAGGGGAAAATTTGCCGGTCATGCCCTTTGCCGTGAATGTAAATGGATCCTATCTCCCAATCCACATCCTCGCGGTTCATTCGATGAATTTCCACGTTGCGCAGACCTTCAACCCCCATAAGGTACATTATGGCCGTGCTGCGCCAATGCAAAAACGGCGTTTTTTCCTGCTCAAAAACGGCGTTAATCCGAAAAAGATCGGCGGGAGTAAAAAAACTTGCCATAGTGTCAAACTGAAAACTTGTCCCCGTATGAATATCCTGGCAAGGGTTGCTTTCAATCAGCCCCATTTTTTTTGCCGCGTTGAAAAAAGCGCGAATGGCAATTATCTTTATGGAAACCGTATCTTTTTTGTAACCCTTGGCGTTTAACCATGTCATGTAAACCCTTACATGATATTCGCGAACGTTCAAGGGATGCATTCTCTGGTCTATGCACCACATAATAAATTGGTCCACATGGCTGTATACGTTCGTCAAAGTGTCCTTGGACGGGCGACCGTTGGCGATGTACATTATTATCATCTTTTTATAATTCTTCACAAAATAATCCGGCGTTATCGTCTCGGCTTCCATTGGCGGCAAAAAATCAAAATCGATCTTCTGCAATGAGTTTTTTTCCATCGTCATCACCTGCCTGCAAATTTATTTTTCAGCGGCTCTTATCGCTTTGGCAATCAGAGCCGCTTATGCAAATATACCGCGCAAGCGGTATATTTGTGTTCATTTCTCTTTTAGTGAAAGAAAAAAATTCGCTTAATCAATATCAAATACAATGGTAACGGGGCCGTCGTTTACGGAGCTTACTTGCATATCTGCGCCGAAATCGCCGTGTTCGACGCGAAAGCCCTTGTCGCGGCAAAGAGCCATAAATTTTTCGTATAATGGTACGGCTGTTTCGGGTTTTGCCGCGTGGGAAAACCCCGGTCGGCGGCTTTTGGTGTCGGCGTAGAGGGTAAACTGGGATACCACGAGCAACTCGCCCTTTACGTCGGCAAGGCTTAAATTCATTTTGCCGTCGCTGTCGCCGAAAATTCGCAAATTGCATATTTTTTCCGCCATACGAAGGGCGGTTTCCTCCGTGTCCTCTTTGCCTATGCCGAGCAACACCAAAAATCCCTGCCCTATTTGCCCTTTTATTTTGCCGTCAACAGTGACGGCGGCCTCTTTTACCCGCGTTACCACACTTCGCATACAAAACCCGCCTTTTATGTGTATCTTCTCAAAAATTCAAAAACCCGTCGGTAATATTCGTCATGATTACTTTGACTTGCGATGCCATGTAGGGCATCCTTTGCAATGTACAGTTCCTTACGCTCGCTTTTTAATGCGCTGTAGAGTATGTCCGACATATAGGGCGGCACAAGAGCGTCGCTGTCGCCGTGAATAAAAAGCGTAGGCACATAAACATATTTTAACGCCTCCTTGGGCGATGCCTCCCGCAGGGAAAACCCCGCCAACTTCGCGCAACGATAATCCACAACGGGCATCACGGGGTACGCGGGGATATTAAAAGATTCTTCAAGTTTCACGGACAAAAGATCGTACGCGCTTGAAAAACCGCTCTCCTCAACGACGGCGCAAACATTATTCGGCAAGTCTTGGGAAGCCGCCGCAATCATGGCCGTCGCCGCTCCCATGGAAACACCATGCAAAACGATTTTGGCCTTTTCGTCGCGCTTTGCTATTTCCCGCGCCCAGTCCACAACGTCGCGGCTTTCCTTAACGCCCAAAGTTATGTAACTGCCCTCGCTAAGCCCCGACGCCCGCAAGTCCGGCGTAAGGACATTATAGCCGTTTTTCAGATATTCTTCGGCAATATACCATGAATTTTTTTGGTTGCACCCGTACCCATGAATTATCACCGCCCACTTGTCGGCGTTTTTGCCGCGTTTTGGCAAAAAATGAGTGGCAACAAGATTCAGCCCGTCAAAAGAACGAATTTGCCACACTTCGCTGTCGGCATCGGGCTTGTTAAATTCCCATGTATTGGGCGGCATAACAAGGGATAGTGCCTTAGGAGGGTTTATTCCGTCTCTTAGCAATCCAAACTCAACGCAATAATTCCCGATAGCAAACCCCGCCACCGCCAAAAACAAGCAAACCATAAAGACAACGGTCAAAAATACGGAAATAAAGATTTTTTTCATAACTGTGTTATTATAACACACCACAGCAAAGAAAAACAAACGCTCCAATAAATGTTGTGCTACGCAACTTGTCCTACTCTTCTAAGGGCAAATTCTAAGGAAACACTGCATAAATGAGTTCGTGCCATTGCCGAGGGATTTTTTCGGCAGACAAGGAATGACGACGAAGCGTAGTG
>CAJOQC010000082.1 GCA_905236785.1 uncultured Selenomonadaceae bacterium | reverse complement strand
TTTATTGCCGGACAGCAAAGTAAAAATATCGGCGGAGGTTTTAACGGACAAGGCAACAATACTGACTGTTCCCTTAAATGTGTTCATAAGCATTTTGCCGAAATCGCCGCTTATTGCGCGAAACATAATTTATCACACTATGCGCCAAACAGAAAAATATCGGCGGCTGTGGGTACAATCTTAATTAGGAGGAAATTTTTATGGAAATCAAAAAAACACAAACGGGCAGCACTCTCACCGTCGCCTTGGTTGGGCGTTTGGATGCCGTTACCGCGCCGGATTTAGAGAAAGAACTCAATAAATCTCTTGATGGCGTACAGGATTTGATTTTTGACTTCAAGGAGCTTGTGTATATCGCTTCGGCCGGACTTCGTACATTATTGGTGGCGCAAAAGCGAATGAAAAAACAGGGATCCATGAAACTTGTAAACGTAAACGACGATGTTAAGGAAGTCCTCGAAATGACGGGCTTTATTGACTTTTTGACGGTTGAATGATTAGGTGTAAATCATGAAAAATACGAAAAAAATTATTGTCGGTGCGTTGTGCGGGCTGATAATGTTCAGCGGTGCAACGGTTAATGTCGAGGCCAAAGATGACGGCAACGGTGCGGCGCAAAAAATCACGCGCAAAGTGTCGCCCAATGACTCAAAAGATTTTGTCGTTCTTTCGGAGGCTGTGCCGGATGTTATTTTGGAAGTGCGCTACTATTCCACCTATAATTTCGTCGGTGACCGCATAAGGGGTTATCAAGCACCTTGCGTCATGATGACCAAAGAAGCCGCCGCCGCCCTTAAAGCCGTTTCGGACGAGGTTGTTAAGCAGGGCTATCGCTTAAAAATTTACGATGCCTATCGCCCGCAAAGAGCAGTTGACAATTTCGTGGAATGGGCAAAAAAACTTAACGATACCCGAATGAAGTCATATTTTTACCCGGACGTAAACAAAGACGTGTTGTTTGACCAAGGTTACATTGACGCAAAGTCCGGCCACAGCCGCGGAAGCACGGTGGATCTTACGCTTTTTGACATGAGAACGGGCAAAGAGGTTGACATGGGCGGCACCTTCGATCATTTCGGCATTGAAAGCCACCCGGATTGGTGCGGCGACCCCGAAACCGGCAAATACACCGGCGAATATAAAGGGAACGCGACGCCACAGGACGGCAAAATAAACGAGGTGCAGTTTAACAATCGCATGATTTTGCGAAAAGCCATGATAGATAACGGATTTAAGCCGATTGACACCGAATGGTGGCATTTCACACTCAAGAACGAACCGTACCCCGAAACCTATTTTAATTTCCCCATAAAACAACCCCAAAAATAAACATGAGGTTTGAAAAATGAAAAATTTTGCAAAATTGTTATTGTCGGTTTTGGCGATATGCCTTTTGCTCGCGCCCACTGCGGCGGAGGCAAAAAAAGCGGAGGAAACTCCCTCGCCTGCCTGGGTGTCCTCTCTTGCGGCGGCAAAAAATGCCAAGCAGTTGTTTGTGGTGGCCGGCGTTGGGCGTTCTACGGCGTGGATTTCCATGCACTCAAAATCAAAGGACGGCACATGGCGGCAAATTATGACTACTCCCGGTTTTATCGGCTTAAACGGCCTCGGTAAGCAAAAAGAGGGCGACGGCAAAACCCCCATAGGGGTTTACACCTTTAACAAAGCCTTCGGACTTGCCCCCGACCCCGGGTGCACCATTCCCTATGTGCAGGCGGACAAAAACACCTATTGGTCAGGCGACACGCGCCCTAAGATGAAGTATAATCAAATGGTTGATATTAGGGATTTACCGAATTTAGACGTACAAAACAGCGAACACATCGCCGATTACCCGGTGAATTATCGTTATTGCCTCAACATAAGCTACAACGATTCGGGGATTCCCGGCTTGGGTTCGGCTATCTTTGTCCATTGTTTCGACTCAAACAAGCCGTTTACCGGCGGTTGCGTTGCTTTGCCGGAGAGAAAGATGCGTTTTGTTATGGAAAATGTCCGCCGCGATTGTGTGGTCGTGATAAATTCCTTGGAAAATTTCGGCGGCGATTTTTGACGGAAAATGATACTGCTAACGAAGAACGGTATGGAAGGAAATTACATTTATGAACATGAAAAAATTAACTTCGGCTGTTTTGGCGGCGGTTGCCGCGTTTACCTTTGTGGGCGGCTCTGCCGATGCGGCCACCCGCGATGAAATAGCCGCAATAAAGGTGTCTAAAAAAGGTAATTTTCAGTATTGGACGAAGGATTCCGAAGCGAAAAAAATCTTGGTGGATTATGTAAAGGACGTAACCAACCCCAAGAGCAAAAATTTTATTCCCGTGAAGGACAGAATTGCCACTTTTGACTGCGACGGCACGTTGATGTGTGAAACCGCACCTTTTTATTTTGACTGGCTTTTGCAAGTTCACCGTATCAACGACAGCGCAAATTATAAAGCCACCGCCGAAGAAAAAGCCCTGGCGCAGAAAATGCGCACGGCCATAGATAACCACACCGCCAACGACGAATTGGACGACGAAAAGTCCGTGGTATTCCCCAAAATAATGGCCGGTCTTACTCCCGACGAGTATCGAGCCTATATAAAAAATTACATAAACACTACTTATGTGGAAGGGTTATCGAACCTAAAAACCGGCGAGGCGTTTTATCTCCCCATGGCAGAGGTCGTGTCATATCTTAACGCCAATGATTTTACGGTTTACATCGTGTCAGGTTGCGAGCGCGAAACGATAAGGGCGTTGGTTGACGGCATAATGGACATTGAACCCAATCACATTATCGGTACGGATCATTCGTATACGTTTGCCAAACAGGGTAACAAACGCGCCGACCGCTATTTCTTTAAGCCCGACGATAAATTTATGCGCGGCGATAAGCTGTTAAGTATCAACGTGAACGGCAACAAGATTTTCCGTATTCAAACGGAAATCGGCAAAAAGCCGGTGTTGGCCTTTGGCAACAGCATGGGCGACGCGAGTATGTTCGAGTTTACCCTTTTGGACAACAAATACAAAAGCGCGGCTTTTGTTCTTCTTTGCGACGACACGGAGCGCGAGCTTGGCAATGTCGCCAAAGCCGAAAAGGTAAAAAAGACCGCTCTTCAATACGGCTGGGTGCCGGTTTCAATGAAGAACGATTTTGCCACCATTTACGGCGATAAAGTAAAAAGAGAGGCAAAATAACTCGCTTTGCCAATAACAAAAACCTATTCGGAAACATGGCTTAAGAAGGATGTTCCGAATAGGTTTTTCCATAAAAAAATTTTGGCTTTTTTTTTTATTATGAAGGTTTTTAGCATTTTTCATTGAAAATATAAATAGTGGCTATCGCGAACGGATAAAGTCTTTGCGCGGCAGGGCGCGGCAAAATTTGACCTTCGGGCGCGGCTATATGACAGTAATAATAAACAGTGCGT
>CAJOQC010000081.1 GCA_905236785.1 uncultured Selenomonadaceae bacterium | reverse complement strand
TCACAATTACATTGTACCGAAAATTCTATCGCCGGCATCACCCAAACCGGGCATGATATAGCCCTTTTCGTTAAGTTTTTCATCAATGCTTGCCGTATATATGGGAATGTCGGGGTGATCTTCGTTTATAACCTTCACACCTTCGGGGGCGGCCACCAAACACATCAAGGTTATGGACTTTGCACCCTTTTCTTTTAGGAGAGTCAAGGCCGCCGACGCGCTTCCCCCCGTTGCCAACATGGGGTCTACGGCAATAATCGCACGTTCGCCGACATCGCCGGGGAGTTTACAGTAATATTCCACGGGTTTTAACGTTTCTGGGTCGCGATAAAGCCCGATATGCCCAACTTTGGCGGCAGGAATAAGATTCATAACACCGTTTAGCATCCCCAATCCGGCGCGCAAAATCGGCACGACCCCCACTTTTTTCCCTGCCAAAACTTTGGCGCGACACTTTGTGAGCGGGGTTTCTATTTCAACTTCCATCAGCGGAAAATCACGGGTAATCTCGTAGGCCATAAGCATGGCAATCTCTTCCAACAACTCGCGGAAATCCTTCGTCCCCGTTTCCTTTTTTCTCATCAGCGTAAGTTTGTGCTGAATGAGTGGATGTTCTATAAGATGAACATTCATAATTTTGCTCCTAAAAAATCAATATATCGGGTATTTTTCGCAAAGAGCGGCCACACGCTCCTTAGCTTCCGCTTTTTTGCTTTCGTCGGTCGGATTATCGAGGACAAGGGCAATAATGTCGGCGACTTCTTCCATATCCTGTTCCTTAAAGCCGCGGGAAGTCAAGGCCGGCGAGCCAAGCCTTATGCCGCTGGTAACAAAGGGCGAGCGCGGCTCAAAAGGAATAGTGTTTTTGTTAGCCGTAATATTTACTTCGTCAAGAAGATTTTGCGCCTCTTTGCCCGTCAAATTCTTTGCCGTAAGATCGACGAGCATCAAATGATTGTCCGTGCCGCCGCTTACAATGCGGAAACCGTCCGCAGACAAAGCGTTCGCCAAAGCTGCCGCGTTCTTTTTCATTTGCAAGGCGTATTCCTTAAACGACGGTTGCAGTGCTTCTTGCAGTGCCACCGCTTTGGCGGCAATGACATGCATCAAAGGGCCACCCTGTATACCCGGGAACACGGCTTTATTAAATTGTTTGCCAAACTCTGCATCGCGGCACAAAATCATACCGCCTCTTGGCCCTCTTAGGGTTTTGTGTGTTGTGGTGGTAACCACATCTGCGTAGGGTATGGGGCTGGGGTGAATACCCGCCGCCACCAACCCGGCGATATGGGCAATATCCACCATTAGGTACGCGCCGACTTCTTTGGCAATTTCCGACAGGCGCGGAAAATCTATAATTCGAGCGTAAGCGGATGCACCGGCAACAATGAGCTTAGGCTTTTTCTCTCGGGCTAGCTCGGCAAGAGCGTCATAATCAATGCATTCTGTTTCCTTGTTTACGCCGTAAGGTACGATGTTAAAATATTTGCCGGACATATTAACGGGGCTGCCGTGAGTAAGATGCCCGCCGTCGTTTAAGTTCATGCCCATTACTGTATCGCCGGGGTTTAAGAGGGCGAAGAACACGGCCATGTTGGCCTGTGCGCCGGAATGGGGCTGAACATTGGCGTATTCCGCGCCAAAAAGTTTCTTGGCGCGCTCTATTGCCAATGTTTCCACCTTATCGACAAATTCGCAACCGCCGTAATAACGTTTGCCGGGATAACCTTCGGCGTATTTGTTGGTGAGTACGCTGCCCTGCGCTGTCAACACCGCCCGGCTTACTATGTTCTCCGAGGCGATAAGTTCCAATTTGTTTCGTTGACGGTTAAGCTCGTTTTCAATCTCACGTGCAATTTCCGCATCGACTGTCGTAAGTTCTGCCATAGATACCATTAAAAAACCTCCCGAATCATTTCCCCTGTTTGTCCTGTAAAGCCATTATCTTATCCACGCGACGAGCATGGCGCCCCCCGGAAAATTCGCCGGTAACAAAAGCGCGAACAATCTCCCCGGCCGGGCCAAAACCGGTGACGCGACCGCCTAACGCCAGCACGTTGGCATCGTTATGCTCGCGGCACATCTTTGCCGAATAAACGTCAGTGGCCAAGGCGCAACGTATGCCGTTAATCTTGTTAGCCGCGATTGAAATGCCTATGCCTGTGCCGCAAAGTACAATGCCGCGATCGGCTTTGCCGCTTACCACGTCGGCGCAAACTTTTTCGGCAATATCGGGATAATCAACAGCCTCTGTGCCGAATGTGCCTACGTCGTTTATTTCCATGCCGTCAAATTCTTTTAATACGGTTTTTATCTCCTCTTTCAACTCCGTCGCCCCGTGATCGCTGCCAATTGTAATTTTCATTATCATGCCACCTTTCATTATTTTTGGTTTTTTTTGCG
>CAJOQC010000080.1 GCA_905236785.1 uncultured Selenomonadaceae bacterium | reverse complement strand
TTTTTTCGGAAACGTTTATCATTTTGCGGGAGGTTTATATGAATATGTTTAAGAAAAGCGGTCGGCTCTTAACCGCGCTTTTGGGCACTGCGCTTTTGGCGGGAGTTTTCGCCGGCTGCGGCGGCGGCAACACCGCCGAACAAAGCGACACCGTAAAAATCGGCGCGAACTTTGAAATGACCGGCAACGTGGCCAACTACGGCAACGCGTCCTTGGAAGGATTGAAACTTGCCGTTAAGGAAGCCAACGAAGCGGGCGGCGTGAACGGCAAAAAATTGGAGCTTGTGCAGGTCGATAACAAGTCCGAGGCATCAGAGGCCGTAAATGCGGCGACGAAACTTATAAGCGAAGACAATGTTAAAGTCATTGTCGGCCCTGCCGTCACGGCTAATGTTATCGCCGAAAGTCAGGTGGCCACGGACAATCAAATCCCCGTGTTGGCGCCTGATGCCACCAGCCCCGCCGTTACCGTCGAAGACGGCAAGGTGAAGGAATTTATTTTCCGCTCCTGCTTTATCGATCCGCAACAGGGTTCGGTTATGGCAAAATTTGCCGCAGATAACCTAAAAGCCAAAACTGCCGTTGTTTATATTGACAACAGCAGCGATTACTCCAAGAGCTTGGGGCAGGTCTTTAAGGAAAGGTTTGAAGTTGCCGGCGGCAAAGTGGTAATGACCGAAGCGTTCCTTCAAAAAGACCAAGACTTTAAGGCCGCGCTGACGAAAATCAAAACCGCCAATGCGGACGTTATCTTTGTCCCTGCCTATTACGAAGAAGTGGGCAAAATCGTAAAACAGGCTCGCGAGCTTGGCATTACCGCGCCGATACTTGGCACGGACGGTTGGGACGATGTGAAAGTCGCCGATATTGCCGGGGCGGACGCGCTTAACAACACATTCTTCAGCACCCACTACTCCGACAAAGACGAGAGCGTGAAGGGCTTCATTGACGCTTTCACCAAAGAGTATAACCATGCGCCCAATGTTTTTGCCGCTCTTGGCTACGATGCGGGCAAGCTCCTTGTGGATGCCCTTAAACGCGCCGGCGGCGACGATCCGGTGAAGATTAAAGACGCTATTGCCGCTACCAAAGATTTGCAGGTTGGCACGGGCGTTATCACCATGGATGAGCACCACAACCCCATTAAACAGGCCGTAATTTTGGAGAATAAGGGCGGCGATCGCGTTATGGTCGCGAAGATTATGCCCGAATGACAACAACAAATCCCTTAAGGACTACAAACATGAAAAGAGGCCGCAGCAATGCGGTCTTTTTTTGGAAACGAGGATTGTAATGGATTTTTCGCAACAATTTTTTCAACAGATGATTAACGGCATAAGCCTTGGCAGTATCTACGCGCTTATTGCCTTGGGCTACACCATGATTTACGGCATAATAAAACTCATAAATTTTGCCCACGGCGATATATACATGGTGGGGGCGTACATCGGTTTTTTCGCCATAACCCAAGCCCAAATTCACATTTTCCCCGCGATTTTGATTTCCATGGTCGTGACGGGCATTTTGGGAATATTGGTGGAACGTTTGGCGTATAAACCCCTTCGCCATGCGCCAAGGATTTCGGTGCTGATTACCGCTATCGGCGTGTCGTTTTTCCTTGAGTACACCAGTATGTACTTTGTCTCTCCCACGCCCCGCACATTCCCTGCCATGTTGGGAGGCGTGTCAATCCATGTGGGGGAACTTGTGATAAACGGTCAGCAGCTTACGATTTTGGGCGTGACGATTTTACTCATGGCGATTTTGACTTACGTCGTGCAAAAAACAAAAATCGGCAAAGCCATGCGCGCCGCTTCCTTCGATACGGAAACAGCGGAACTTATGGGCGTAAACGCCGATCGAGTCATATCCTTTACCTTTTGCATCGGCTCGGCGTTGGCGGCGGCGGCCGGCGTTATGGTGGGTATGTATTATAATTCAATCGATCCTTTGATGGGCATTATGCCCGGCTTAAAAGCCTTCGTGGCGGCGGTGCTTGGCGGCATCGGCATTTTGCCCGGCGCGGTGGTGGGCGGCCTTATCTTGGGCATCATCGAAGCCTTGGTGTCGGGTTTTATTTCCTCCACTTTTCGCGACGCGGCGGCCTTTGCTATTTTGATTTTGGTTTTGCTGATTAAGCCTTCGGGCATATTCGGCAAAAATACGCGAGAGAAGGTGTAAGCTATGGGAAAACGCAGAAATGACATAATAATGCTCGGTTTTTCCCTTGTCCTCTTTGCTTTGCTGCAAGGCGCAATTTCCGCCAAACTCATCGGCTCTTTTTGGACGCTTAACCTCACGCTTATCGGCATTAACATAATTTTGGCGGTGAGCCTTAACCTTATAAACGGCTACACGGGGCAATTTTCCTTGGGCCACGCCGGTTTTATGGCGGTGGGCGCGTATGTCGGCGTGGTTCTTACCACAAATTTTCATGTTCCGTTTATAATAGCTCTTCTTGCGGGCGGCGCGGCGGCAGGTGTGCTTGGCTGTCTTATCGGCCTTCCCACCCTTCGTCTGCGCGGCGACTATTTGGCCATAGCCACCTTGGGGCTTGGGGAAATTATCCGCATCGTCATCATGAACATCGAATACGTCGGCGGCGCGGCGGGTTTTAAGGGAATACCCCACCATACAAATTTTGCATGGGTGTTCTTTGTTATGCTTTTTACTCTCTTTTTCATCAAGAATTTTGTCAACAGCGCCCATGGCCGCGCCTGCATCGCCATTCGCGAAAACGAAATTGCCGCCGAAGCCATGGGGGTAAACACCACGAAATATAAAGTCACCGCCTTTACTTTGGGCGCGGCCTTTGCCGGCGTGGCTGGGGGGCTTTTCGCTCACTGCTTTTACCTTATCAGCCCCAACAGTTTTACCTTTATGCAAAGCTTTAACTATTTGATTATGGTTGTTTTGGGCGGCTTGGGTTCAATAACCGGATCTATCGCCGGGGCGTTCTTTGTTACTTTCATATCGGCGGCCTTGGCCAACTGGCCGGAGTTTCGCATGATAATCTTCGCGCTTATGCTCATTTTGTTGATGTTCTATCGCCCCCAAGGGCTTTTCGGGTACATTGAACTTACAAACTTTAAGATTTTCGACAAAATCTTTCGGCGGAAGGAGGCGCGGCAATGAGCGGCGAACTTTTGCGGGCGACAAACGTGTCGCAAGTTTTTGGCGGGTTAAAGGCCGTGTCGGATTTTAATTTTTACATTAACAAAGGGGAGCTTGTGGGGCTTATCGGCCCAAACGGCGCGGGGAAAACCACGGCGTTTAATCTTTTCACCGGCGTTTACACTCCGACGGAAGGAGAAATAATTTTCGGCGGCAAGAGCATAGTGGGGCTAAAACCATATCAAATAACCGAGCGTGGCATCGCCCGCACCTTTCAAAACATTCGCCTGTTCTCCGAATTGTCGGTTATTGACAATGTTAAAATAGCCTATCATTCCCGGGTGAAATGCGGCCTTTTTGAGTCGGTTTTTCGCTTGGGGCGTTACTTTGCCGAGGAGAAAAAAATTGCCGACGAAGGGCGCAAACTGCTGAAAATTTTTAAGTTAGAGGACAAAATCAACGAAACGGCGAAAAATCTTCCCTACGGCGCCCAACGCCGCTTGGAAATTGCCCGCGCCCTGGCCACAAAGCCGAAACTTTTGCTTCTTGACGAACCGGCGGCGGGAATGAACCCCCAAGAAACCAATGAACTTATGGAAATGATTCGTTGGATTCGCGACGAATTTTCCTTGACGATACTCTTAATCGAGCATGACATGAGCCTTGTTATGGGCATTTGCCAAAGGATTTACGTTCTTGAGTACGGCGCAGTGATAGCCACCGGCACGCCGACTGAGATACAAAACAACCCCGACGTTATAAAAGCGTATTTGGGTACGGAGGAATAGTCGCCATGTTAAAGATAAACGACATCAACGTGTATTACGGCGCAATTCATGCCCTAAAGGGCATAAGCCTTTTCGTAAACGAAGGGGAAATCGTAACCTTGATAGGCGCAAACGGCGCGGGGAAATCCACGACCCTGCGGACAATTTCGGGGCTTTTGTCGCCAAAGACGGGGAGCATCGAATTTATGGGCAAGAATATCGCGGGGTTAAAAGCTCATGACATTGTGCGGGAGGGCATTTCTCAAGTCCCCGAAGGCCGAAGGATTTTTGCCGAAATGACGGTGCAGGAAAATTTGGACTTGGGCGCGTTCATACGAACGGACAAAGAGGGCATAGAAGAGGACTTAAAAAACGTGTTTGGGCGTTTCCCGCGTCTGTTGGAACGAAAAGATCAGTTGGCGGGGACGCTCTCCGGCGGCGAACAACAGATGCTCGCCATGGGGCGCGCCCTTATGAGCCGCCCCAAACTGTTGCTTTTGGACGAGCCGTCCATGGGGCTTGCGCCGCTGTTCATCAGGGAGATTTTTTCCATCATCAAAGACATCAACGAAACGGGAACGACGGTGTTATTGGTGGAGCAAAACGCAAATATGGCTCTTTCCGTGGCCAACCGTGCTTACGTTCTTGAAACGGGGCGCATAACCGTGACCGGCGATGCCAAGGAACTGTCTAAGAGCGAGGAAATCAAAAAAGCATATTTGGGAGGATAACAGGGCGACTTTCCATGTATATGGGTATTTGTTCCCTATACATCTTCCCATGTTTATGATAATATACGACAGTCGTTAAAGTGCATAATATCGGAAGGATTGATATTGATGAAATATAACAGCACCCGGGGCTACGACGAAGAGTTGACCGCCGCCGAGGCAATAATAAAAGGCATAGCCTCCGACGGCGGTTTGTTCGTACCCGAAGAAATCCCCCGCGTCGGCAAAGATTTTATAAAAGAGTTGTCCCCCCTTTCCTACACGGAACGGGCAAAAAAAATATTGGCTTTGTTTCTTGACGACTACACCGGCCGCGAATTGGAAAAATGCGTCAACGCCGCCTACGGCAACGATAAATTTGACCATGAAGCCATCGCCCCCGTCAAGGAAGCGGGCGACATTTTTGTGTCGGAACTTTGGCACGGCCCCACGAGCGCCTTTAAGGATATGGCGTTGCAGCTTCTTCCCCAACTTTTAACGACGGCGCGGGAAAAATCCGGCGAAGAAAAAACCTCCCTGATACTTGTAGCCACCTCCGGCGACACGGGAAAAGCGGCTCTTGAAGGTTTTGCCGACGTACCCGGCACGAAGATTATGGTTTTTTACCCCCAAGACGGCACAAGCCTGATGCAAAAAAAGCAAATGGTGACCCAAGAAGGCGGCAATGTGTCGGTTATGGCGGTGAAGGGCAATTTTGACGACGCGCAAAACGGCGTAAAGAGAATTTTTGGCGACCGCGACTTTATTTATACGCTCCTAAAGGAAAACACAAAACTTTCAAGCGCAAACTCGATAAACTGGGGGCGTCTTGCGCCGCAAATAGTCTATTACTTCAGCGCGTATGCGGATATGCTCGCCGCAGGCAAAATAAAACTCGGGGACAAGATAAATTTCTGCGTACCCACGGGCAACTTCGGCAACATTTTGGCCGGGTATTACGCCCTTTGCATGGGGCTTCCCGTCCACAGGTTAATCTGCGCCTCAAACGCCAACAACGTCCTCACCGAATTTATAAAAACCGGCGCGTATAACAAAAACCGCAAATTCTACAAAACCCTTTCCCCTTCCATGGACATTTTAATCAGCAGCAACCTTGAACGTCTGCTCTTTCACCTCACCGGCAACACGGTGAAGGTTAAAGGCTGGATGGGGGAACTGCAAAGCATGGGGCATTACGCAATAGGCAGCGAAATTTTGGGCAAACTTCAAAGCATCTTTTGGGGCAGTTTCGCCGACGACAACGGCATAAGGGCTACGATTAAAAAGGTTTACGACAATCAAAATTATGTCATCGACCCCCACACGGCGGCTGCCTTTTCGGCGGCGGACGATTACCGCATGGAAACGGGGGACTCCCGGCCCATGGTGGTGCTGTCCACGGCCAGCCCCTATAAATTTGCCGGTTCGGTGCTAAACGCCCTTGGAAAAGACTGCGCGGGCAAAGACGAATTTGCTCTCCTTGAAGAACTTTCCACGTTGAGCAACACGCCTATTCCGGCGGGGTTAAAGAAATTGGCCGACGCGCCAACCATCCATGACAAGGTTTGCGCCAAAGAGGAAATGATTGACCTTGTGGCCGATTTTGCCGCCGCGAAATAAAATCCCGAACCAAGAAGGATTTTTCTTATTTTTGCCGAAAGATAAAGAGATTAAACGTATAACCGCTGATTTTTTTACGCAAAGAAAGAGGTTAAAGTATGGCAAAACTCGATTTAACTCAATACGGCATCACCGGCACTACGGAAATTGTGCACAATCCTTCCTACGAAGAGCTTTTCGCCGAGGAAACCAAAAGCGATCTTACGGGCTACGACGTGGCAAAACTCACGGAGCTTGATGCGCTGAACGTCATGACCGGCGTTTACACCGGCCGTTCCCCCAAGGACAAGTTCATCGTAATGGACCAAAACTCCAAAGACACCGTATGGTGGACCAGCGACGAATATAAAAACGACAACCACCCGGCCAGCGAAGAAACTTGGGCGGCGGTGAAGGAAATCGCCAAAAAAGAACTGTCGAACAAAAAACTTTACGTTGTGGACGCATTCTGCGGCGCGAACAAAGACACCCGCATGGCCGTGCGCTTCATCGTGGAAGTGGCTTGGCAGGCGCATTTTGTGACGAATATGTTCATCAATCCTTCCGCTGAAGAGTTGGAAAACTTTAAGCCCGACTTTGTGGTCTATAACGCCTCAAAAGCCAAAGTGGAAAATTACAAAGAACTCGGCCTTAACTCCGAAACGGCCGTTGTATTTAATATCACCAGCCGCGAGCAGGTAATTATAAACACATGGTACGGCGGCGAAATGAAAAAAGGTATGTTCAGCATGATGAACTACTACCTGCCCCTAAAAGGCATCGCCTCCATGCACTGCTCCGCCAACACGGACATGAACGGGGAAAACACCGCTATTTTCTTCGGCCTTTCCGGCACGGGCAAAACCACCCTTTCCACCGACCCCAAACGCCTCCTTATCGGCGACGACGAACACGGCTGGGACGACAAGGGCGTGTTTAACTTTGAAGGCGGTTGCTACGCCAAGGTCATAAACCTCGACAAAGAATCCGAGCCTGACATCTACAACGCCATTAAGCGAAACGCTCTTTTGGAAAACGTCACCGTTGACGAAAAGGGCAAAATTGACTTTGCCGACAAGAGCGTAACGGAGAACACCCGCGTTTCCTACCCCATTCAGCACATCAAGAATATCGTAAAGCCCGTTTCTTCCGCGCCTGCGGCTAAGAACGTGATTTTCCTTTCCGCCGACGCTTTCGGCGTGTTGCCCCCGGTTTCGATTTTGACCCCGGAGCAGACAAAGTATTATTTCCTTTCGGGCTTCACCGCAAAATTGGCGGGTACGGAGCGCGGCATCACCGAGCCGACCCCCACTTTCTCGGCGTGCTTCGGGCAGGCATTTTTGGAACTGCCCCCCACCAAGTACGCAGAAGAACTCGTTAAACGCATGGAGCAAAACGGCGCAAAGGCGTATCTTGTGAACACCGGCTGGAACGGCACGGGCAAACGCATCTCCATAAAGGACACCCGCGGCATCATCGACGGGATTTTGGGCGGCGCGATAAAGAACGCCCCCACGAAGAAAATCCCCTACTTCAATTTTGAAGTGCCGACGGAACTTGAGGGCGTGGACACCAACATCTTAGATCCGCGCGACACCTATGCCAATCCTTCCGAATGGGAAGAAAAAGCCAAGGATTTGGCCGGACGTTTCATCAAAAACTTCAAAAAATACGAAGGTAGCGATGCCGGCAAAGCACTCGTTGCGGCAGGCCCTGCTCTTTGATTGAGTTTTTGCCCGCAGAAGAAATTTTTTTGCGGTAAAAAAACCTCCCCCTTTCGGGGGAGGTTTTTTGGCTCTATGTCAAGTCTTGCGGTGTGGCATTGGAATTTTTTTCGATGCCACATTTTTGTTTTCATTTTTAATGGCAGTATAAATTTTTTGTTTTTGCGAGCAGGCAGGATTTTTCGCTATGCGTGGGGAAATAAGGAAGAATGATTTTTTCGCTTTTTCAAAAAAATTCATGCGGAGTGTGAGAAAATGTTCTTGTTGCGCTTTACGGTAATCATGATTGCCGCGTTTATCGCTCTTTTCCCCAATATTAGCCAAGCCGCCGAAGAAAAGCCGGTGTTGCGCGTGGGTATGCCCCGTATGTCGGCTTCATTTATCGGTCTTGATGCCGACGTGGGCTATAGCGGCTATGCTTATGAGTACATACAAAACATCGCTCTTTACGGCGGCTTTGAATGTCGTTTCGTTGAAGGAACGCTCGCCGAATGTCGCACAAGGCTCATAAACGGAGAAATAGACGTTTTGCCCGGAGAGGTAATTACCGGTGAAAACATGGCCAACATGGATTTCACCGATTTTGCCATGGGCTATTCTCACCTTGATTTTGTTTATCCCGGTGATGTGGAAGATTTTTTTGCGGCGCAAAGAAGCGGGCAAAATTTTCGCATTGGCACTTTGGGGCAGGGACACCCCATTCAAGGTATCCCCGCCTCAACCATAAAATACAACAGTTTTTCCGAAATGGAAAAAGCGTATAAAGGCGGTCTTTTGGACGGCTACATTGCCGACGACCGTTATAACCCCAAGGAAAACATTCTCGCGCAGTACGGCGCAAAGGCGTTGCATTTGGCGGTAAAAAAAGGCAATGCCGATCTTTTGAAAAAGCTAAACGATGCCGAACAGGAACTAATCATATCCGACCCGGAACTTCAGGCGCGACTGTACAAAAAATATTGTCGGCAAAACGGCAACAAACCTCTCACACTCACCGCCGAAGAAATAGATTATCTAAAGAAAAAAGGCAAAATAATTGCCGTCGGGACGCCCGGGGAATGGCCTCACAGCGGTTTTGTGAACGGAAAATTCCAAGGCACGGTCGGCACGATAACCGAGCGCATTGCCTCCGACCTTGGCATTGAAATTGAGGTAGTGGAAACAAAGGACAACGAAGAGTCTTTTAAGCTGTTAAACGAAGGAAAAGCGGAAATTATCGTCGAGTTTTACGCCGACTATAACTGGGGCAGGGAACATAACCTCACTCTCACCACGCCCTATTTGACCCTTAACTACATGAAAGTGGTGCGGCGCGGCGGGCGTTTGCCGGAAAATCCGAAAGTTGCCGTGGCAAGAGGGCATTTTTACCCGTCGGCGTTTATAATGAAACACTACGACGAAAATCAAATAATATATTGCGACACCATGGACGAATGTCTTGACATGGTTAGTAGCGGCGCGGCAGACATTGCCTTTGCCAAAAGCGACGCCGCCCGCTACAGTATTTGGCAAGGAGGCTATTACGACCTTGTCAGCGACGGCAACATCGAATTTTCCCACGACGTGTCTGTCGGCATTGCCGAACACGCCGACCCCATACTTTTAAGAATATTGAACAAAGAGATAAATCACCTTGACCCTAAATTTATCGAGAGCGTTGCCAACCGTGACATGATAATGAAGGAAGGCAGCAACTTTAAGCTAAAGGCCATAGTTTACAGTTACCCCATGCAATGCGTGTTGGCGGTGGTGTTTTTGGCTACCGTGGCGATTGCTCTTTTTGCCTACAACGCGCAGATGCGCCGCCGTCACGCCCAAAAAATTCAAAAAATGGCCTATGAAGACCGTTGGACGGGACGTTATAATTGGCGTTGGTTCGAAGACAAAGCGCAAGAACTAAAGGACGGGGAGTTAAAGAAGGAGTGTGCCGACGGTCGTTTGGGCGTTATCGTGGTGAGCCTCAGCCGTCGCGAGATTTTGGTGGAGGCTTTCGGCAGCGACTTCGTAACGGGGCGCATAAGCGACATCACCGCCGACTTTGAAGAAAAGGAACATTGGATTAAAATAACCGCCGTGTCCGGTTTGGCGGGGCAAATAATTATTTTGGGCGTGTTGCCCGAAGGAAAAACCTTCGTCGATATAATGCAACAGGTACTTTTAAGAATAGGCGCGGAAAAACACGGCAGCAGCCGCCGTCAGCTAAACCTCAAATCGGGCATATATATGCTTAAACCCGCCGACAACTTAAAACACGCCATTAACTGCGCCGAAATCGCCTGCTCCGAAATATACGGCACGGCAAGCCTTGCCAAGGTTTACGACAAGGAAATGGAAGAGCGTCTTCAGCTCCAGCAAAAAATCGAAGACACCATGGAAGAAGCCCTTCGCAACAAAGAGTTCCAAGTTTGGTATCAGCCCAAATTCGACATAAGAACCCACACCACCAGCGGTGCGGAGGCGTTGGTGCGTTGGCAAAGCCCCACCATGGGCTTTTTGCCGCCGGGCAAATTCATCGACATCTTTGAAGCTAACGGTTTTGTGGCAAAACTTGATTTTTATATGCTTGAGAACGTCTGCCGTTTTCAACGGGAACGCCTTGATGCGGGGCTTCCCATAGTTTGCGTGTCCGTTAATCAATCGCGGGTGCATTTAATGGAACCGGGGTACTTACAACACATTCAAGCCATAAAGAACGTGTACCGTCTGCCCGACGGCGCGGTGGAATTGGAACTTACGGAAACGGCTTTTTCCATATACGACCAACCGGGCAAACGAACCATGGCCATGGCGGTGTGCCGCACCTTGCAACGCATGGGCTTTTCAATTTCCATGGATGACTTCGGTTCGGGGTATTCCTCCATTATGCTCCTAAACCTATTAAAACTTGACGTTATGAAAATCGACAAATCACTTTTGACAGCGTCGGGGGATTCTTCGCGCATGGAAAAGGTTTTGTCAAGCGTCATCGAAATGGGCAAAAAGCTCAACATGGAAATTATCTGCGAAGGCATAGAGGAGCGAGAGCAAGAAGAACTCTTGCTTAAACATGGCTGTCACTACGGGCAGGGCTTTATCTACGCAAAACCCATGCCCGAAGAAGAATTTGCCGATTTTCTTAACACCAAGCCTATCGCCGAAGAAGTAAAACCAAAAAAATGAGGGGAAAAAACATAAATGGCATTTAACAAAAAATCCGCAGAACTTCTTGCGCCGGCGGGAACGTGGGACGCGCTGTCGGCCGCCGTGGAGGCGGGGGCGGATGCTGTGTATTTGGGCGGCAAGCATTTTAATATGCGTATGCATGAAGGCGAGTTTAACTTTGACGACGAACTTCTAAAAAAAGCCGTAGACTTTGCCCATGAACATGAAGTTAAACTTTATGTCACAATAAACAATTTAATCAGCGAAGAGGAACTGCCGGAACTAAGGAAATATTTGTCTTACCTCGGCAACGAAGTTAAACCCGACGCGCTTTTGGTGCAGGACTTTGCCGTAATCCGCCTTGTAAGGGAATTAGGGGTTAAAATCCCCCTTCATGCGTCGGTTATGATGAACACCCATAACGAGTACGCCATAAGGAAACTGAAGGAATACGGCGTAACCCGCACAGTTATGAGCCGCGAAATGACCCTTGACGAAGTTGCCCTGCTACGGGCAAAGACGGGCATGGAAACGGAATATTTCATGCATGGCGATATGTGCATCGCCGAAAGCGGTCAATGTATTCATTCGGGGGTGCTGTTCGGGCAAAGCGGCAATCGCGGCCGTTGCCTAAAGCCATGCCGCTGGAAGTATCGCCTTATCGACGAAAAGACGGGGCGAACGGTTGACGGCGAGGAGCGGGGGCTGTATCGTCTTGCCTTAAAAGATATGTGTATGCTTTTGAATATCCCGGAGTTAATAAGTTCCGGAGTGTATTCTTTTAAGATTGAAGGGCGTATGCGTCCGCCGGAATTTGTGCGCCGTATTGTTGCCGCCTACCGAAAAGCCATGGACGATTATTTTGCCGACCCTGCGGGCTACAAAGTCAACGAGGATATTTGGCGCAACCTCTACGAAAATCGTGCGCGGGATTTTACCACTTCTTTTGCCCTCGGAAAACCGACTGTTGCCGACATCGGTTTGGGCGGCGAACGCGAGCCGCGATTTTTCAGCAAGGCGGTGAAAGAAGCCGAATTTGCCGACGATATTCTGCAACAGGAACGACCCATTGAGACAAAAGAAGAAATTACGCCGCGCCTGTCCGTTCGCGTTGCGGATTTTCTGGCGGCAAAATCCGCCGTGGTAAGCGGCGCGAATGTCGTGTATGTGGGGGGCGAAAGTTTTTTGCCCAACGCGCCATGGACGCGGAACGATTACGAACAAATTATCGAATTTGCCCACAAATGGGGCGCAAAGGTTGTTCTTGCCACGCCGCGAACAACGACGGCTCGCGAGTGCGCCGAAATGAAAGACTTGTTTGCCGACGCGGAGAAATTGGGGTTTGACGGCGTTATGGCGGGCAATTTGGGTATGCTGAAACTTGCCTACGATTGCACAGATTTACCCGTGCAAACCGACACATATTTTAACCTCTTTAACAGCGAGGCGGCGCGGTTCTTGGCGGAAAACGATGTTTTTATGGCGGCGTCCTCCTTTGAAATGTCCTTTGCCCAACTGCGGGACTTGGCAGAAAATTCGCCCTTGCCCATCGAAACGGTGGTGCATGGTTCGGTGGAGTCCATGATTTGTGACCACAATATCCCCGCCATGGCAATGAAAAATTATAACCGCCTAAACAACCCCGCCGCCATGGAGCAACATTTTGCCCTAAAGGACGAAGCGGGGGAAATTCACTCTTTGCGCCTTGACCAATACGGCCGTTGTCATATTTATTTCGGCAAAGATTTGTGCCTTTATCCCTACTTGAAAAAATTTAAGGGCATCGCTTCTTATCGTATCGAAGGGCAGGATTATTCCCCGCAGTTTACCGCCCTTGTGACGAAAACTTACCGCGATGCCATAACAAGCGGCGAAACGGACAAAGAGGCTTTTGCCATGCTGAAAGCCGAAAGCCCCAGAAAGTTTGGCATCGGCGTTTATCGCTTTAGGCAAAGCCGCAATTCGCTATAAAATATTACGGAGAGATTATGGAAAAAAATTATATCGGCGCACAAAAAATAATCGAAAAGAAAAAACAATTCATCATGCCCTGCTTGGGGCATTTTTACCGCGAACCCCGTCAGTTTGTTCGGGGGGATATGCAATATCTTTTTGACAACGAAGGCAAAAAGTATCTTGATATGTACGCCGGGGTGTCCGTCATAAATTGCGGGCATTGCAATAAAGCAATAACGGAAAAAATCTGCGAACAGGTGCAAACTTTGCAACACGTTTGCAATATTTATCTCACGGAAAATTTTGTAAACTTGGCGGAAAAACTCGCCGCCGTAACTCCCGGCAACCTCAAAAAATCCTTTTTCTGCTCCACCGGCAGCGAAGCCACCGAAGGCGCGTTGCTTACGGCTGCCGTATACACGGGCAATAACGAAATAATCGCTCTGCGGGGCGGCTTGCATGGGCGCACGAAACTTGGCATGAGCATAACGGGCATCAATATGTGGCGCACGGACAAGAACCCCGTGGGCGGCATACACTTTGCCCCCAACCCCTATTGCTACCGTTGCCCCCTGGGGAAAAAATACCCGGAGTGTGATTTATCTTGCGCCGATATGACGGAGGACATAATAAAGACTGCCACAAGCGGCCGCCCCGGCGCGTTCATAGCCGAACCGATACAAGGAAACGCCGGCATCGTCACCCCGCCTGCGGGTTATTTTAAGCGCATTAAAGAAATTTTGGCAAAATATAACACGCTCCTAATCATCGACGAAGTGCAAACGGGTTTCGGGCGAACGGGCAAAATGTTCGCGATAGAAAATTACGGCGTTACGCCAGACATAATGTGCATGGCAAAAGCCTTGGGCAACGGCGCGCCGATTAGCGCGTTTATCGCGTCGGAGGAAATCGCCGACCGCTACACAAGCCCCGGCGCATCCACATTGGGCGGAAACCCCGTGTCCTCGGCGGCAGGTCTTGCGGTGCTGAATTACATCGAAGAACACAGACTTTGCGACAACGCCAAAGAGCGAGGCGAACAGTTAAAAGGCGGGCTTTTGGCGTTGCAAAAAAAATATCCCGTTATCGGCGACGTGCGCGGCATAGGGCTTATGCTCGGCGCGGAGTTTATAAAGGCCGACGGCGCGCCTGACCCCGAACTTTTGGATGATTTGCTGGAAGAAATGAAAGACAAGGGTTTTATCGTGGGGAAAAACGGCTTGGCGCGAAACGTCATGGCGTTCCAACCGCCCCTTGTAATTTCGGCGCAAAACGTCGATGACACGCTTAATATGCTTGATATGTTGTTGGGAAAGAAGGCTAAATAATCTATGAACGAATGGAATGAAGGATATTTTACGGGTTCGTCCTATAATTTCGGCTATTTTCGCGAGCTTAACCCCGTGTATATGCGATTTATCCTAAACGCTCGCGGCCTTGCCGCCCTGCCGCCGTCGAAGGACGAGCGTCATTTGGAACTTGGCTATGGGCAGGGAGTGTCCCTCAATATCCATGCGGCGAGCAACGATGCCGAATACTACGGCACGGATTTTAACCCGGCACACGCCGCAGGAGCGGAAGAATTGCGGGCGGCTACCGGGAACGATAAAGCCTTCTTTTTTGACGACAGTTTTGACGAACTTTTGCAGCGGGATTTGCCAAAATTTGATTCTGTTTCCTTCCACGGCATTTGGTCATGGATAAGTGAGGAAAACCGCAAGCATATTGTAGAAATTATCCGCAAATTCCTAAAACCCGGCGGCGTTGTTTACAACAGTTATAACTGCTTGCCCGGTTGGGCGCCCATGAGCGTTCTTCGAGAGTTGCTCGCTCTCTATCGCACATACGGGGGGGGTATGGGAACGATGTGGAAACGAAGGTGGGCGGCGCGATAGAATTTATCCGCAAACTTTTGGCAGCAGAACCTCTTTATCTTCGTCGCGTGCCGCGTCTTAAAGAAATGTTTGAACAGCTCATGGATAATAATCACAACTATCTGGCGCATGAATACTTTAACGACAACTGGGACTTGATGTATTTTGCCGATGTTGCCGACGAACTTGCCGCCGCCAAATTGGAATTTGCCTGTTCAACGGAAATTTTGGACGGATTTGACGAACTTTGTTTGTTGCCCGACGGGATAAAATTCCTGAACACAATTAAAAATCCCATTGCCAAGGAACAAGTGCGGGATTATTTCATCACCCGTCAATTCCGCAAGGAATTTTATTTGCGCGGTCTGCGGCCGATAAATCCGAGAGAGCGGGCGGAGAAGATATTAAAAACTCGTTACGCCCTTTTGACGGCAAACGAAATATCCGGGGAATTTGCCAACAACATAACCGGCGGCAAGATAACAATGAACGAACAGGTGTATAAACCCCTTGCCGAATATTTGGCCGAAGACAACTATCGCCCAAAGGATTTGACGGCCTTGGCGGCTCGCTTGCCCAATATCCCCACCGCGCTTATCGAACAGACTGTTTTGCTCTTTGTTCACATAGGCCACGCCATGCCCTGCCAAGACGAAAAAACAGCGGAAAAAGTAAAACCCCGTTGCGACAGATTAAACGACTGCATACTGCAAAAATCACGTCTGGGCGGCGAAATAGTGTCCCTGGCGTCGCCGCTCTTGGGCGGCGGTATCGGCGTAAACCGCATTGACCAAATCTATCTTGCATATTTTAAGAAAAAACCGAAAGCCAACGCCGAAGAATTGGCGCAGGAGGCGTGGAGCGTGTTGTCAAGCCAAGGGCAAAAGTTGGCCAACAGGGAAGGGACTATTGAAAGTGCCGAAGAAAACCTAAAGGAGCTAAAAAATCTTGCCGAAAATTTCCTCGGCAAACGCGTACCGATATTTAAGGCACTGATGATACTGTAATCTTCTGGAAGTCACGAAAACCGCGAGGTGTATTCGCCTATGAAATACATAGACTTAATAAAACAGTCGTTTAATAAATTCGTCCTTCGGGCAACCGTTGAATTTGTTGCGTCGGCGTTGGTTATCTGTGTTGTGGGCTACGCGGTTTACAACAAAGTTGACGAAGTATTGATAGAATCCATAGGCGAATCCGTCGCGCAACAGTGCCAAAGCATCGCCTACACCTTGCAGGAACGTTTTCAGCACAAATTGGACGAACTTCAAACACGGGCGGATTTGTTGGAAGAAAACAAACTCACGCCCCAATCGGTTATTGATGTGGACACCTTCGGCACAAAGGACGGACGTATTCGCGGCATCCTGCGACGGGATGCCTCCGTTGTGGTGGGGGATCCTTTGCCGGAAAACGTTTTTTCTTCGACATTGTCGGCTTTTGCCGGCAGCCAAGCCATTGATTATGTGAAAGGCTACGGGTTGTTGTTTGTCGTTCCGGTCAATGTTGACGGCGAACCTTGCGTTTTTTACGAGTTGTTTAATGACGAGGCCGTAAAAATTTTTTACAAGGCAATAATATATAACGGCAAGGGGACTCTTGTCCTTTCACGACATTTTAAGGACGGGGTGATGCTCTCGGAGGGGCTTTACCCCGAGTTGGCATTAAATGAGTACCCCAAACCCGACACCTATGAAGTGACGGATAATTTTTACGGAACATGGGAAAATATGCAGTACACCACTTTGCTTTCCGGCAAGGTAAGCACTGTTTTTGACGAAAACAATGTTGATGCCTTTTTCTTTTACAGCACCTATGTTTCGGAGCGGGACTGTTTGGTTTTGTCGGGCTACGTCGAATGGGACGACGTGGTTGTGGGCATAAATTACATTTACACCTTGATGAAGATTTTAATTTTCAGCATATTGGTGTTGCAGTTTTTTGCCGTGCGTTACATGATGATGATGCGGCAAGCCCATTACTTTGAACATGAAAAATCCGTGGCGGACATGGCCAACAAAGCCAAAAGCAGTTTTTTGGCAAATATGTCCCATGAAATACGAACGCCCATTAACGCCATAATGGGCATGAACGAGATGATTTTGCGGGAGGCAAAGGATGCCGCCCTTCGCGAATACGCCGTAAATTTGCAACACGCGGCCAAAAGTTTGTTAATGCTCGTCAACGAAATACTTGATTTGTCAAAAATCGAGGCGGGCAAAATGAAAATCATGCCCGTTGATTATCATCTAAGCTCCATGCTGAACGATATTGTTCACATGACGGAAAAACGAGCGAAGGACAAAGGGCTGGCCTTTAACGTGAAAGTAAACGACCAAATCCCTTCGGTTCTTTGCGGCGACGAAATACGTATCAAGCAAATTATCACCAATATATTAACCAATGCGGTGAAATATACCGAAAAGGGCGGCGTGACCTTAACCGTGGACTTTCACGCCGCCGACGACGGGCATATTTATCTTTGCGTTCGCGTCCGCGATACGGGTATCGGCATAAAGAAAAGCGACATAAAGAAACTGTGCGGCGTTTTTGAACGTATCGAGGAAAAACGCAACCGAAGCATTGAAGGCACAGGGTTGGGGCTTAATATCACCAAACAGCTTTTGGGCATGATGGGTTCTGAGCTTAGAGTAAAAAGCATATACGGCCAGGGTTCGATTTTTGGTTTTAAGATTTTGCAAAAGGTAAAGAACTTTGAACCCGTGGGGGATTTTTACGAAGCATACAAACATTCCCCCGAAACAGACGCAACATATCGCGAGTCCTTCACCGCGCCTAACGCCGATATTTTGGTGGTTGACGACACCGCCATGAATTTAACGGTGGTAAAGGGCTTGCTGAAGAAAACCAAAATGAACATCGACACCGCCGAAAGCGGCATGGAGTGTCTTAAAAAAACGGCGGCGAAAAAATACGACATAATTTTTCTCGATCACATGATGCCCGAAATGGACGGCATCGAAACCCTACAGGAAATGAAAAAACGCCGCCACAACATAAACGAAACCACCCCCGTCATTTCCCTGACCGCCAACGCCGTATCCGGGGCGCGGGAGCAATACATCGCGGCAGGCTTTGACGACTACATAACAAAGCCCGTTGACAGCCGTCGGCTGGAAAATCTTATCGTCAAATATTTGCCCCAAGATAAAGTCATAAAAACAAAAGAGGAAGCAAAAAAAACCGAATACGACAAAGCCCCCGAATGGCTTCGGCAGATAAAGGATATTGACGTTAAGGCGGGAATAGAACATTGCGGCGGCATGGCGGATTATATGAATACACTGAAACTGTTTGCCGAGTCGGCCGCCTCCGTGGCAAAGGAGCTTGACGAATGTTTGGCCGCCTCGGATTGGAAACATTACATAACGAAGGTACACGCACTAAAGTCAACGGCGAAGATAATAGGCGCGAACAAGCTCTCCGCTCTGGCGTTGCAGTCGGAAACGGCGGGCAAAGCGGGCGATTTTGACAAAGTTACGAAAAATCATTCGACGATTGTTGATTTATGCCGTTCCTGCGGCGAAAAATTAAAGCCCCTTGCGAGGGTACGGAACGAAAATTCCCCAAAGCCTCTTATAGACGAGGATAGACTTCGCGAGGCATTTTGCTCCATGCGGGAAATTGCCGCCACCTTTGATTATGATTCCTTGCTTTATGTTTTTGATGCTCTCGAAGAATATCGTTTGCCCGAAGCTGAAGCCGAACTTTTCGGCAAGGTGCGGGCGGCCGCCGACAGTTTGGACTGGACACAAGTCGGCGAATTGTTGAAGGACAAAAATTGACGGAAAATATTTTTCGTGGCAATTATCGGCAATTTACGGTATAATGCAAAATGTAGTATTTCCCCGATAACCGAAGGAGACATTCGCATGATTTCTGAAACATATAAAATATCCTGGGCATCGGCAGGGGATGGCGCGTCGGTATGGCAACAGCTAAATGAGGTTCTTCACAAGGTTCGGCAAAGCGAAGCCTACGAAGAGGCGCGAGGCGTTTACGTCAAGATACTCTTTTTGCAAATTTCCGTAGCGGACGGGGAAAAGATATATAACAGGGTGCGTGAAACTTTGCCCAAAGCGGCGGTTGCGGGTATGTCTTTAACCATGACATACCCCGAAACCAAGGACGACGCTTATGTTTTGTTAAGCGTTTGCTGTTTTGAAAATTCATCCGTAACCGTTATGCATTGCGCCGCCGACCCCAAGGAATATGCGGCGGCGGGGCGCGAGTTTGGCGAAAGAATAGGAAAAATCGAAAATGCCAAGGCCGTCGAAATGTTTTGCGTGGTGCTTAACCTCGACCTTGCGCCTTTTGTCATGAGCGTATCGGAAAACAACGACAATATTTGCTTTTTCGGTTCATTGGCGGGCATGAATCATAATCAAAAACTTATCGAAAATGTGGATGCTTTTTTCGATCAAGAAAATATAAACGTGATATTCACCAAAAAACTGCCCATCGAATGTTTCGTGTTGGCGGATGGATTTCACCGTTCCGGCGTTGCCATGGCGGTTTTTTCCGGCGAAGAATTGCAGATAAAAGCTGACTATCTTTTGGGATGGAAGCCAATCGGCAAAGAGATGACTGTTACGGAAACCGTTGGGAATGTTTGCGTAGCCACCATTGACAATATTACCGCCACGGATATTTTTCACAAATATCTGAATGTTTTGCCCGACGAACGTTTTTTGGCGAATATTTGCGATTTTCCCATGGTTTTTGAACGTGACGGTTGCGCTATTGCACGGACGCCGCCGATTTTTGACAATCGCGGCTGCTTGTATTTCACCGGGGATGTTCATAAAGGCGAAAAGTTCCGCCTTGCCTACGCCAACCCAGACGATTTGTTTCACAATGCGCAAAATTCGGCGCAGCGTATGTGCGCTTTTCGGCCGGAGTTTCTTATTCTTATCATTTGCCCAAATCGAGCGATGTTTTTAGCCGAAGATGCGGAACTTGAAATAGAGCCTTATCGGCAAATTGACACAAATGTATGCGTAAGCCACGGCCCGGGGGAGGTTTTTCGCTTCCATGGCAAAGGTGGCGTGTTAAACAGCTCGCTTATCGCCGTCGGTATGCGCGAAGGCGGCTCTGCGGATGTTGCGGAGTTTACCCATGAAGAGCCGGTTCATTCCTGCAAGACTATTCCCATTGTCACCCGTTTGGCGACTTTTTTGGATGCCACGGCCAAGGAACTTAGCGAGTCTAACCGCGAGTTAAAGGACATGGCGGAGGTGGCGCGGGCGGCAAACGAGGCAAAGTCGCAGTTTCTCTCCAACATGAGCCATGAAATTCGCACGCCCATAAACGCCATACTGGGCATGGACGAGATGATTTTGCGCGAAGGCAAAGAGGAAACGATTTTAGAATACGCGGAGAACATTCGCATGGCGGGCAGCAACCTTTTGGGGCTGATTAACGACATTCTTGATTTCTCGAAGATTGAATCCGGCAAACTTGACATAATACCCGTTGAATATTCCTTAAGCTCGGTCATAAACGATTTGGTGAACATGATTCAAAACCGCGCCGAAAAGAAGGGGCTTTGCTTCGCGGTGAAAAATCCCCCCGACTTGCCGAGCGTCCTTTACGGCGACGAAATTCGTATAAAACAGGTAGTGACGAATATTTTAACCAACGCCGTAAAATACACGGAGCGTGGCTTTGTTGCCCTTGGCATCGAGTACGAGAAGAAGGACAAAGATACCGTTTATCTAAATATAAGCGTCAGCGATTCCGGCATTGGCATAAAGGAAGAGGATTTACAAAAACTTTTCTCCGCTTTTACTCGGATAGAAGAAAAGCGCAACCGCACCATTGAAGGCACGGGGCTTGGCATGAACATCACCAAGCAGTTGCTGAACCTCATGGATTCGGAGCTTCAAGTAAAAAGCGTTTACGGCAAAGGTTCGACTTTTTCCTTCTCCCTTGAGCAACGGGTGATTGACTGGTCGCCCATGGGCGATTTTGACGAAGCCTATCGTCGTTCTTTCGCCGAACGAAAGGAGTACAGCGAGGAGTTTATCGCCCCCGACGCGCATATTTTAGTGGTTGACGATACGGTTATGAATTTAACCGTGGTGAAGAGTTTATTAAAGCAGACAAAAGTGCAAATCGACACGGCAAAAAGCGGCTATGAGTGCCTTGAAGCGGTGAAGGAAAAAAAATACGACATGATTTTTCTCGATCATCGTATGCCCGGACTGGACGGGGTTGAAACTTTTAAGGCGATGAAAAAGCTAAACGGCAACTTAAACCTCGACACGCCAACAATTTCTCTTACGGCCAACGCCGTGTCGGGAGCGCGGGAAGAATATATTCGCCTGGGCTTTAAGGATTATCTGACAAAACCTATCGACGGGCATCAGCTTGAGGATATGATGCTAAAATATCTTCCGCCGGAAAAAATTGCCGTAAGAAACGACGAGAAGCCGCCCGCCGTGCCAAAGGAGGAACTTCCGACATGGCTTCTTGGTTCGGGGCTTGATACGGCGGCCGGGGTGCGTTACTGTGGCTCGGCGGAGGCATACTTGGATGCGGTCACGGTATTTGCCGAATCCGCAGAAACAGGCGCAAAGGAAATTGCCGAATATTACGCCGCAGAAAATTGGCAGGACTTTACCACCAAAGTTCACGCCTTAAAAAGCACTTCGCGTATTATCGGCGCGGAGCGGCTCTCAGAGTTGAGTAAATACTTGGAGAATGCGGGCAATAGCGGCGATATAGGCGCGATAAAAGAAAAATTCGACGAGCTTATCAATCTTTATTCGTCAACCACAAAAAAACTTGCGCCTATTTTGGCCAAAGAGCGTATAGAGGACGACAGGCCGCTTATTGACGAAGCGGCCTTGGCGGAGGCTTATTGCGCCATAAAAGATTTTGCCCAAAACTTTGATTATGACAGTATGATGTTCGTGTTTCAGTCTTTAGAGGGATATAGTTTGCCGGAAGAAACTAAAGAGCGTTACGAAGATTTGCGGCGTGCCGCCAGTATTCCCGATTGGGAATTGATAAGAAAATTGTTGATGTGAAAATTGTAGGATATAGGTGTACGAATAACTCGCTGAAATAGATTTATTTCGGCGAGTTATTTGCGTCT
>CAJOQC010000079.1 GCA_905236785.1 uncultured Selenomonadaceae bacterium | reverse complement strand
TTTCTTTCCCGGCTTTTTTATGTTTTATCAATATTGTCGGCAAAATATTTCCCGATACGCGCAATAAACCTCAGCGTGTCCTCCTGCAATTCCCGGGGAAAAGCCATAAGGGCAGGGCCGGTTTCAAAGTTAAGGGAGCCGTCGTAGCCTATTGCGCCAAGCCCGCGGATAAAACCTTCCCAATCTGTTGCCGCTTTATTTTGCCTTGTTTTGGTGAAAGCAAAGGGAATTTGATGCAAATCGCGCCAGCCGTCGTTGTCATGAATGTGCAACGTCTTTAGCCTGCCTCCCAAGGTAATCAAAAAGTCGGCAATATCAAGATGCACCAAGTTGGCATGCCCCGTGTCAAAGCAAAACCCCAAAACCTCCGCCTTATGCTCGTCGTTTATGCGGTCGATGCGTTCGACGGCTTTTTTTGCGTCGCAACAAGGCCCTTCCGTCAGGCGATCGGCCAAACTGTCGTAAAGATTTTCAATGCAGAGTGTAACCCCAAGTTCCTTGGCAAGGGGCGCAAGCTCCTCCAAAAAATTCTCCGTCGCCGCCCATTCTTCTTCCTCCGAGCCGACGTAATAAGCCAATTTGAACCCGTGAACCACTATGTATTTGCAGTTAAAAAATTTACAAATGTATAAACTTTTGGGCGCGACGTTTTTCCGCAAGTATTCGTTTAGCTCCCGGCTGCCTCTGGGGGCATAAACAGGGTAGGGCATATGCATTTGATAGGCGGTCAGCCCCGTTTTTTCAATCGCCTGTTTATGTGGCGCAAAATGTTCCTCAAGTTCCGCCGTCGATTTTTCAAAGAAATGGTTTATTCGTGAGCCGTAAATATCTTTGTTTGTCAAATAATCGTGCAGGCTAAAATCCACCGTGTCGAACCCGGCGTTTTTTATTTTTTCGTTTCCGTCAAGCGGGCAATCGTCCTCAACGACGTTCAGCGTCTGTACCCCAAGCCTTGGCATCGGTTTCTTCCTCCATGTCCTCAATGCGCTCAAAGTGGAACTGCGGCATATATTCGTCGTTGAAAAAGCCGACGGGGTTTTTTATGCCCATTTTTTGCAGTTGCTCTTCTATCTCCCGATAATAAACGTTGCAAATAAGTATGGCGCAGTCAGCGGGGAGATTTTTTAATTCTTCGGGGGATTTTACTTGAAGCCCGCAAAAAATTTTATCCTGTTTTTGTGGGTCGTTGTCGCAGGTAAAAAGGGGCGGGTACTTTTCGCCGTAACATTTCATGTAAGCGCGGCACATATTGCCCGCCCCAAAAAGCACGCGTTGCCCGTATTGCCGCAAAAGTTTTTCCATATTCGCTTGCCAGGCGATAAAATCCGCCACTTTTTTTGCGTAAGCGAAAAGATGAGGTTTTAGAAGCGGCGACGCAGCCCCCGCCGTGCCGGCAAAATTCATAATCAGCAAACCATCGTAATTTATTTGCCTAAGTCCGCGAATTATATTTAGCCAATCGGTGCGAGGTTTGCCTCCCGCCACCGCCGTAAAGGGCAGAAAGGCCGTATCGCTTGCGCCGTCCGTGTCCCGCAGGGTGACGGCTTTAATGCGCGAGCCGACAACAGAGGCTAAGTCGTGCATATTTTGCCCCAAGAGGCCGCAAAGGCCAACATCAAGATGAAAGCCGAATATTTCTTCTTGGGCGGCGTCGTTCAGTTCGTCGATAAACTTCGCCGCCTCATGCGGGTCTGTTAAAAACCCGCGAATATAATTGCCGTTATGTACACGGTACTGACCTTCAAGGAGAATCTGTATATCCCATTCTTTTGCCGCCGCCGCAACCGAAAGATAATATGCGCGGTTGGCCGCCCGCAGGTCGCGCCCGCCCACGCCGACGGCCAAAGGGCGGAGCAATATGCAGCGGCTGTTAGCTTCTTTGGCGGCGCGGACACATTCTTTGCCCGTTTGGCAAAGAAGCGGCAAAAAATCGTCGTTGTCTTCTTCCTCCCCTCGTTGCGGCGGCAAAAAACCGGCCAAGGCAATGGGGAGCGAAATACCCTGCCGCCGAAATTCCTCGGCAAAGGACGCCACAACATGGCAAATTTCCCGAGGATTATCCATCGCCCAACAACGATAGGTCATATCGCCTTTTTTTTTGCGCCAACCTATGATTTTGCGGGCGTGGCGGCCGACTATGCCGCTTATGTCTAAAAGACTGCTCCTAAATCCGGCGTTAAACATATCTTTTAGACCTTGACGGGGGAAATCGTAGGAAAGGACTCCCCAGGGAGAACATACTGTTTGCATAAAAAAACCTCTATATCAATCGTTCCTCAATCAAATTTTTTATATGCGTCGAAGAAGTTGTTTGGGTGTAGGGGAAAAAAATCATGTCCGCGCCATGTTCGCGCAAAAACCGTTGCTTTTTGAGCCACGAGGGGTCGTTTTCGTAGTCGCTGCCGGAAAATTGCACGTCGAATTGATATTTTTCCCAGGCATAATCGGTGTCGGGATGCTCGAAGGGAATTTCCATGGCCTCATCGACATAGCGGCAAGAGCGCACCATTTCCATGCGCTCGGCAAAGGGGACAAACGGCTCAACCTTTTTGCTTTCGCGCACTTGCCTGTCCGTCACCACGCCCACGATTAAATGATTGCATTGTTCCTTGGCGCGGCGGAACATATTAAGATGCCCAATGTGAAACAAATCGAACACGCCGGCTATATAACCCGTGTTAAATTTTTTCGGCGCGGCGGGCGGCGTTTCCCTGTGCCTGTATGAATAGTTAAAGGCGGGGTTGTAGATGCCGTAGAAAAATATTCCTTCCCCTTCCAACTGTTCGGCAATAGGTTCGTAGTCCTTGATGCAGATTATAACTTTATATTCGGCCACGGACATTTTTCGCAAAATATCGGGCGAGGCGATTTTTACGCCGCTTAATGTTTCGCCATGCCGAGTTTCGTTGTTGTCGATTATGGCGTAAACATGGTAACAGTTGCCAAAGTTGGCCAAAAACCTTTGGGCGTATTTGCCCGCGCCGAACAAAACGAGCTTACGCGTGTCGGCCTTATCGAGCATGGTGCGGATGTGTTCGTCGTAGACGATACGGGAATTTATACGGATGCGGTTGGCGGCGACCGTTGCGCGGTTGCTACGATTTTTTTTGTGATACGATGCCAAAACATCATCATTACGCAAAGAAATGATGAAATCTTTACTGTATTTTTCCCATCTTGTTCGATATTTCAGCAAGTCATAGCGATCCAATAAAAAATTAGTAATTGTTGCTTCTTCAATGTGGTGTTGACCGGCAAAAAACGAATGTATTGCTCGCAAAATAATAACATTAGCCGGATAATTATCTTCACAAAATTCCTGGTCGTATAAAACAAAATTTCCGTTAATAAAAACACTGTTTAACGGGACAAAGTCAAGGTAACCTTTAGACAAAATTGCGCCGTTACCGTCTTTGGCATCTTCTGATACAATGGGGGACGAGCGTAAAATCAACGCGCAAAAACGATCAAATTCAGTAAAAAAAAGGTCGCGATTTTTTCTTAAAAGTTCTCGCAAATATGACTGTCCGGTGCGGGCAGTCATATAGGGCATGAGATACCTGTCGTTGCATAAACGTCCCGTAATCGTAGGAATACCTCTCATTGACAGCGCTTCCATGTTTGATGCCAATTTCTTAAGATTAGCTACTCCTTCGGGAAAAGCAACCTTTTTTTCTACCATGTTGTTGTCACGCAAAATTGTCAGGTACGCTTGGTTTTTGTTGCGCTCTAAGGAGCAGGTTACACTTAAAACATCACTTTGTTTTCCATTTGGTGCACACTCGATGAAAAAAGCGTTGGCCATTTCATGAAATATTTTATTCTGTACCAATGAGTCATACAGAATATCTTCTTCTAAGTAAATTGTTTCCGATGACGTATAAACGGGAGACAGGCGTCCTTCCAAATTTTCGTTCGGATAGTAACCTTCGGCATAAAATAATCTCG
>CAJOQC010000078.1 GCA_905236785.1 uncultured Selenomonadaceae bacterium | reverse complement strand
TAGTTTTTCTTTGCCCCCAAGGGCGAACAACCGCCCCGAACATAGCCCGTAAGGTCGAAAAGTTCCTTTAGATGCACCGTTTCGGCGTTCTTGTTGCCGCTTGCTGCCGCCAAGGCTTTTAGGTCGAGAGTGGCATCTCCGGCGATTACGGCCATTATTATGCCGGTCTTGTCGGCGCGGCAGACGATGGTTTTATACACCTGTTCAATGGGTACGCCCATGGTATTCGCCACATGAACCGCGCTTAAATCCTCCTCGTCAACCTTATATTCCCGAAATTCATAGGGGATTTTCAATCTGTCCAAAATCCGCGCAGCATTGGTTTTCTTTTTGCTTTTCATGTCAAATTTCGTCGTCCTCGATACGAATAATTTGCACTTTCGGCGGTTCGCCCTCCGTAAGGTCGGCTATGGCGAAGGAGGGGCGCATCTCGTCCCGGGGGCGTGATGCGCTGCCCGGGTTTATGACGGTGACTTCTCCGGGGGCAAACTGCGCCACATGGGTGTGGCCGTAAACCGCCATGTCGCAGTCGTTTTCTTGGGCGGCTTCGATTAGGTCGTTAATGCCGAAACGCACGGCGTAACGATGCCCATGGGTTAGGAGTATTTTATGCCCGCCGATCTCCACCACCACGGCATCCGGGGCGTTTGCGCTTGGCCAATCGCTGTTTCCCGCCACCTTGGCAACTCCCGTGTCGGCAAAATGCTCAAGGTACTCGGCATCGTCCACGCAATCGCCGGCGTGCAACCACAGTTTTATGTCCTTGCCCCCCAATTCCACGACTTTTTCCACGGCGCGGCGGTTGCCATGGGTGTCGCTGACAATTCCGATTTTCATTTTAGATACTCCTCCAAAAGTTCGGTCATTCGCCGCAGTGCCTTGCCGCGATGGCTGATTTTTTCTTTTTCCCCCATGCTTATCTGCGCCAATGTTTTTTCCCCAACGTAAAAATAGGGGTCATAGCCAAAGCCACCCGTGCCGGCCGCCGTATTTTTTACAACGCCTTCGCAAACGCCTTCGGCCACAAGAGTTTGCCCCTCGGTGTCGCAAAAGGCAATAACGCAACGATACCGCGCCGCGCTTTCGGCGACGTTTTTGTTGTTGAGTTCCTCTAAAAGTTTTTGGTTGTTTGCCGCGTCGTCGGCATGAACCCCGCCGGCAAACCGCGCCGACATAACCCCCGGCGCGCCGCCCAAAACGTCAACTTCAAGGCCTGAATCGTCCGCAAGGCAGGCAAGCCCCGTTTTTTCCGCATAATATTTGGCCTTAATGAGGGCGTTTTCTTCAAAGGTCTTGCCGTCCTCCACTGCGTCGGGAAATTCGCCGCAGGATTTAAGGGAAACAAATTCCGCGCCCTTTAAGCCCGCGTGTTGCGCCGCCGCCTTCAGTTCCCGCAGTTTTCCTTCGTTCTTCGTGGCTAAAACTATCTTCATGTCTACCCCTCGCGCCCCACTCGCCAAACAAGTTTGCCGCCCAAAACCTGCTTTTGCAGGGCGATTAAATTTTTAATTCCCGTTTTGGCCGAGCTTAACATTGCGGTCATCTCTTCCGGCGCAAAGGGGCGGCCTTCCCCCGTGCCCTGTACCTCCACAAAGTTTCCTTCGCCGGTCATAACCACGTTCATGTCAACCATTGCCGCCGAGTCTTCTTCGTAGCACAAGTCAAGCAACACATTGTTGTTTTTGTCTATGCCAACGGACACCGCCGCCAAAAAGTCCTTCACCGGGAACACGCCCCCCGGTTTATAAAAACTCTCGCAAGCCTCCACCAACGCCACAAACGCGCCGGTGATGGCCGCCGTCCGCGTGCCGCCGTCGGCCTGCAACACGTCGCAGTCAATATGTATCGTTCGTTCCCCCAAGGCTTTTAAGTCCGTCACCGAACGCAAACTGCGGCCGATTAACCGTTGTATTTCGTTTGTGCGGCCGTTTTGCCGCCCTTGGGTTGCCTCTCGCGGGGTGCGGGTTTGGGTTGAAGATGGGAGCAGGGAATACTCCGCCGCTATCCATCCCGTCCCCGAGCCTTTCAAAAAACGCGGCACGGTGTCCTCCACCGTTGCCGCGCATATCACTCTCGTGGCGCCAAACTCCGTCAGCACCGACCCCGCCGGGTAACGTTGATACCGCCGAAGCATCTTTATTGTCCTAAGCTCGCCAAAATCACGGCCGTCTGTTCTTTTACTGTTCATAATTTACATCTCGGATTTTTTTACGTTCTTTCTCTTTTCAAAGAAAAGAGAAAGAACCAAAGAAGTCAATTCAAGTCAAGCAAAATTTTTTATTATGCAAATCGGGGTTTTTTGGGAGGCATTCCCGAAGGGGTTGTCAATGAGCAAATTTGCGGCGCGTTCTGCGTCCATCCCCGCCGTTGCGCCCACAATCCGCGAGCGTTTGAGGTCGTTCACGTCGGCTATGATTGCGCCGTAGCAACCCAAGCGTTCCTTTAGCTTGTCCACGACTTCCTGGGGGTTTTTCGGCCCGTAGACCACGCATTTGTCAAAGGGGGGCATCGTGCCGGTGGCGTCGTCGATGAGGGCGGCCTGTTCGCCGCCGTATTTGTAGAAAAGCCCCCGACAGCCCACCAATTTGCCCAAAAAGCCCAAGGCCAAAGCAAAAACCACCCGCCATGTTCCTTCGGCAAGCATAAGAGCCTGCATACCATGGGGCGTTGCCAAACTGCCGTAGTCGGGAATGAAACGGCAACAATTTTGCGCGGCTCGGCTTATTTTTATTTCGTCAACCCGCAAAAAATTCCCTTGGGTGATGGCAACCACGCTTTCCGCCACGGAAATAACGTCGTTCTTGCCTATTTTTCCTTTGGTGTACCGTTCCACCGTGTCGATGATGTCGTCCTTTTGGGTCAAAATTCTCGTCGGCACGGGGATAATTTGCACTTTTGCCATTGTTTTCTCCTTTAATGTTAGTCTGTGATAAGTTCCGTGCCGGTGGCCTCGGCAATCTGTTCCGCCGTCAGGATAATGCGGCCTTTTTCATAGTGGCAAGGCACGCGCCCCACGAACATATACACGATGTCGATGGGCAAGTCCACCATGCCCGACAGGGCTTTTTTCATGGTCATGCCCTTGCGGGGCGTAAGAGTTATTTGCGCCATAATGTTCATTACGTTGCTGCCGCTTTTGTCCCCCTTGGCAAAAAGCACCGCCGCCTCAAAATAATCGTCCTCACGGGGGCGGCCTTCCATTTCCGCCTTGCCATGGACGCTTACGCCGTCGTACTGCTCAAAGGCAAGCTGGGGGCGCACAATAACGTCTATGACAAGGGCGCTTTGTTTGCCGTCGTTGATTATTTGAAATGGCACGCCCAAGGTCACGGCGTCGCCGTCGTGGGACAAAACCTTCGGCACGGCGGGGTCGGGTATATTGATTGAAACTTCCTCTTTGCCGATGATGTCAAAAACTATGTCCCGGAGAATTAAAATCGCCACAAGGGCAACGAGAATCCATGTTAAAATCGTCACGATGCTACTTCAGCCTCCATTGCTTTTTCAAGTTTTTCGTAATATTTGGCGGGCAGCCTAACTATTTGCCCCGTTTCGCGGCTTGTAAAAACGTTTTGGGTATGCCCCGTCACCAAAACTTTGCCCTCTTTGTCGGTTATTCGATAATCAAAGGCCATTTTCGCCTTGGTAAGGGCGGTGGCTATGGTTTCAATCGTCAGTTCGTCGTCAAAACGCGCCGGCGAGCGGTATTTTGCCGACACCTCCGTTATGGGGAACACATAGCCGTCCTCCATCAAGTCGTCCAAGGTTATGCCGATTGAACGCAAATATTCCACCCGCCCGATTTCAAACCAACGGATATAGTTTGAATGATGCACCACCGCCATGGCATCCGTATCGTAAAAATTAACTCGGTACGGCACTTTTATCGCCAACTCCAAAACCTCCCGTCAATTTATGAGATACATTTCGTTAAGCCGCTTTAGGTATCGATTTAGTCTCATTATCTCCGCCGCCTCCGTCACTTCGCGCCCCGAATAAAAATATTTCGGCGTTTTTTTGGGCGGCGAAGTTTCGCCCGTTTCGGCCTCTATCCCCAACCGCCTTGCAAGCTCCCGCACCGTGCCGTCGTTGCCGTCGAAAATAGCAACGCCTTCGGGCAAAAGTTCGCGGAAACTGTCCTTAAAGTAGTTAAAGTGGGTGCAACCCAAGACCAACGCCGAATATTTTGCAAAGTCAAAGGGGGCAAACTGTTCCTTTATATACTCCTTTGCAGCGGCAAATTGAAATTCTTCCGCAAAATCCACCAACTTTTGCAAAGGCAACCTATCGACGCGCCCGTCGGGGTCTATCTTCGCCAAAAGGTTATGGAGCTTTTCGCCCTTTACCGTGACATTGGTGGCCACCACAAGGACGCGCTTGTTGCCCTTGGCGTCAAGGGCGGGTTTCACCGCCGGCTCCATGCCGATTACGGGGAAGGAATATTTTTCCCGCATGGCTTTTACCGCCACGCTGGTGGCTGTGTTGCAGGCAACCACAACAGCATCCGCCCCTTGCCCCGCCAAAAAGGCAAAAGCATCGTCCACAAAGCGCAATATATCTTCGTTGGACTTTGTGCCGTAGGGGACATGGTCTTCGTCGGCGTAAAAAAGAAATTCTTCCTTCGGCAAACGTTTCATCGCCGCATGAAGAACCCCAAGGCCGCCAAGCCCCGAATCAAAAAAAGCAATTTTCATTATGAAATACCGCCTGTCAAATAATGCCGCGACGTATTATAACAGTTTCGCGGCATTATTTCAACAACAAGAAAACC
>CAJOQC010000077.1 GCA_905236785.1 uncultured Selenomonadaceae bacterium | reverse complement strand
TCGTCGTTTTTTGTTACGGCGTTTATGTCAAGAATACCGTCTTTGTGCGCCGCAACGGTTATTTCTTTCACCGGGGAATTTGCCGTATTGTTGAGCCGCTCGGCAATATATTCGTTTATGGTTTCCTGCGGCACGAAGATTTTCCCCTCGGCCATCTGCGCCAAGGTTTCGCGGTTCCATGTTTTTCGCAGAATGTTCACGGCGGGGGCGTAATCCGCCACCTTTTCCTTTAGCTTTTTAATGTCAATGGTTATGGTGTCGCCGTTAAAATTCGCCGGTAAATCAATCATGCTCATTCCCCCAATCGTTCCGCGAAAACTTTTAACGCCTCGCGTTGCACGTTCTTTAAGGGCGCGTCCTTTTCCTCCGCCAGCTTTTTGCAGTCTTCGTATTCGGCGGATATGGAAACGATTTTTCCCTTGTAGGCGCTTACCTTGCAGGCCACTTCCCCGTATTTTGTTTCCACTTTGGCAATATGGCGCACCGCTTCTATACGTTCGCTGACGTTAATCACCCTTAGACCTATGCTGGTGGTTTCGCCGAAAATTACCGCCGCAATTTTCTCTTTGTTTTCTTCTTCCAAAAGCACCGACAACATTTGCGCCGGACGGTTTTTTTTCATCATTATGTTCGTAGTCCACACATCAAGAGCACCCGCCGCGAACAATTTGTCGTAAACATAATCGTAAAGTTGCGGGTTCATGTCGTCAATGTTGGTTTCGATTATGACCCGTTTTGCCGCCCCGCTCCCTTGATATTCGCCCACCGTCATGCGAAGGACATTTGGAATGTCAAGCTCGTAAGTCCCCGCGCCATAGGCTATGGTTTGAACGGCAAAATCAACGGGCAAATTTTCTTCGTAAACAGCCAAAGTTTTTAGTATCGCCGCCCCCGTGGGCGTTGTAAGTTCCTTTTCGGCGTGGGCATGATAGCAGGGAAATTCCTTCAAAAGTTCCGCCGTAGCCGGCGCAGGCACGGGCATAAGCCCATGGGCGCATTCGACAAACCCCGAGCCGGTGTTGACCTTTGACACGAACACCCGCCCGATGTCCATATAATCAAGGCAAATCGCTGCGCCAACTATATCCACGACGGAATCCGTTGCCCCAACTTCGTGAAAGGCCACGTCCTCAATATCCCTGCCGTGTATTTTCCCTTCGACTGCGGCCAAGTTTTCAAATATGGCCAAGGAATTTTTCTTAATGTCATCGTTAAGGGCGGAGTTTTCAATCATTTTCCTAATATCGGCATAATGACGATGCTCATGCCCCGTTGGTTCTTGCTTTAGCTCCACCTCTAAATGCACTGCCCCAATGCCGTTTTTCATAACGTCCTCGATTTTTAGGGCAAATTCATCCCCAACGGGCAATTTTTTCAATTCCTTTTCAAGGTGCGCCGCCGGAACTCCCGCCTGCAAAAACGCGCCCAAAATCATATTGCCGCTTATTCCCGCGAAACATTCAAGATATATAGCTCGCATACCGTGTTCCTCTACTGTTTTTTCTTCGCCAACAAATTTATTTTATGCGCCATTACCGCCGCGCCGAAACCATTGTCAATATTAACGGTGGCAACCCCCGCCGCGCAACTGTTGAGCATGGACAAAAGGGCGGAGACGCCGCCAAAGGACGCGCCATAACCCACGCTTGTGGGTACGGCTATTATCGGTGCTTTAATCAGGCCGCCCACCACGCTGGCCAAAGCACCCTCCATGCCCGCCACCACAATTACCGCGTTGGCTTTTTGGAGGGCGTCAAGGCGATTAAAAAGCCGGTGAATGCCCGCAACGCCGCAGTCGCAAAATAAATCTGCGGCGTTGCCAAGAAGTGTGGCGGTGCGCCATGCTTCCTTGGCAACGGGCAAATCGCTCGTCCCCGCCGTCACTATTGCGATGCGGTTTTCTTCGTCAAGGATTTTATTTTCCCGTTCGACATAAATAATCCGCGCCTCGTCGTCGTATTGCGCTTGAGGCAGTTCCTTTTTTACAAATTCGTAAGTTTCGCCGTCGGCGCGGGTTGCCATTATGTTTTTGTCGCTCCCGGCTATCAGGGATTTCATTATTTTAAGGGTCTGTTCCTTGGTCTTGCCCGCCGCATAAATAACTTCGGCAATACCCTGCCGTTCCTCGCGGGAGTGGTCAACGGCGGCAAACCCCATGTCCTCAAAGGAAAATTTTCTTATGGCGGCGGCGGTTTCCTCCTCATCAAGAGAGCCTGCCTTGTATCGACGCAAAAATTCGCGTATTTTCTCCTCGGTCATAAAATCTCCCAAAAGTCAATAAAAACTTTTTTTCTCTTTCTTTGAAAAGAAAGAGAAAAAGAAAAGGCGCAAAAGAAAAAGAGGCATTTAATCTATGAATATATCGCCGATTAAATGCCTCCTTTTGTCTGATTACGCCTGTTCTTTTTCCTTCTTCTTGGCAGTTGTTTTTATATACAGTTCGCGCAGTTGTTTCTCATCGACGGGTGAGGGCGCATGGCTCATCACGTCGGACGCGCTCTGGGTCTTGGGGAAGGCGATAACGTCGCGAATGGACTTGCGTTTAGCCATAATCATGATAAGACGGTCAAGGCCGAAAGCCAACCCGCCATGAGGCGGCGTGCCGTACTTAAAGGCATCGAGCATAAAGCCGAACTTTTCATGGGCTTCTTCTTGGGTAAGCCCGATGGCGGCAAAAACTTTCTCCTGCAAATCGCTCTGATAAATTCTAAGGCTGCCGCCGCCTATTTCAACGCCGTTTAACACCATGTCATAGGCGTTGGCCTTCACTGCGGCAGGGTCGCTCGCAAGTTTTTCCACATCTTCCTCACGGGGCGCGGTGAAAGGATGATGCATGGCCTTAAACCGTTTGTCCTCCTCGTTGTACTCGAACATGGGGAAATCAACCACCCACAGGAAAGACAATTTGTCCTCGTCGATTAAATTCCTCCGTTTGGCCATCTCAAGGCGCAACTCGCCCAAAGCCTGCGCCACAATTTTGTCCGTGTCCGCCACCACAAGAAGCAAATCCCCTTGTTTTGCGCCAACGTGTTCTTTTATCTTCTCAAAGGTTTCGTCGCTGTAGAATTTCTTAAATGGAGATTTTACCCCTTCGTTGCTGTACTGAATCCAAGCCAAGCCCTTTGCGCCATGGTCTTGGGCGAAGGTGACAAGACCGTCTAATTCGCGGCGAGGAATGTCGGCGTAACCTTCAACGTTAATCACCTTTACGCGGCCGCCGGCTTGCAGGACGGAATTAAACACCTTAAACTCCGAACCGCCCACAAAATCGGATATATCCTTCAGTTCCATGCCAAAACGCATATCGGGCTTATCCGAACCGAAACGGCGCATTGCCTCGTCATATTCCATACGCAAAAAGGGCGTCTCGATTTTCCTGCCCAAAGTTTTTTCAAAGACTTCGGCAATAAGCCGCTCCATAAGCGTAAGTATATCCTCTTGGCTCATAAAGGACATTTCGATGTCAAGCTGGGTAAACTCCGGCTGACGGTCGGCGCGCAAATCTTCGTCCCTAAAGCAACGGACAATCTGAAAATATTTTTCAAGCCCCGCCACCATAAGTATCTGCTTAAAAATCTGAGGCGACTGGGGAAGGGCATAAAAATTGCCGGGGTTTAGGCGGCTTGGCACAAGAAAATCCCTCGCGCCTTCGGGGGTGCTTTTCATAAGCATTGGGGTTTCGATTTCCAAAAAGCCCTCGCGATCGAAAAAGTCCCGCATGACTTTGGCAACCTTGTGCCGCAGAATTAAATTTGCCTGCATCTCCGGGCGGCGCAAATCAAGATAACGATAGCGAAGGCGGAGCATTTCATCTACATCGATGCCGTCTTGAATGTAAAAAGGCGGCGTTTTGGCCTTATTTAAAATACGAAGTTCCGTGATGACTACTTCAATTTCCCCGGTGGCCATGTTTTTGTTCACCGTGTCCGCGCTTCTTTCGCGAACATTCCCCACCACGGCCACCACAAACTCCGAACGAAGGGATTCGGCTTTATGAAACGCCTCCTCGCCCATGGCCGCCGCGTCGAAAACTATCTGCACCAAGCCGGAGCGGTCGCGCAAATCCACGAATATCAAACCGCCGTGGTCGCGACGGCGGCTGACCCAGCCGGTTAAAACCGTTTTTGCCCCCACGTTTTCTTTGTTCAGTTCACCGCAATGATGCGTGCGGGAAAGTCCTGCCATTGTGTCCATATCAAAATACTCCTCGTTTATTTTTATTCGGAAAATTCTTCCGTAAATTCGCCCATGGCAACCTGCCGCTGAGAGCCGTCCGCCATGTTTTTTACGGTGACAACGCCGTTTTTAACTTCATCCGCGCCAAGAATAACGGCAAGTTTAACTCCTAATTTGTCGGCGCGTTTCATTTGGGATTTTAGGCTCTTGCCGCCGTAGTCCATTAGCGTTCTTTGCCCTCGCGCCCTAAGCTGTTGCATGAGGTTAAAAGCCGCTTCGGGTTCTTCAAGGTTGACGATAAAAATATCCGCCCCGTTCTTTTCGGGTATTTCAACGCCTTGTTTTTCCATGGCCAAAAGCACCCGCTCAAGCCCCACGGCAAAACCCACGGCAGGGGTGTCGTCGCCGCCAAGTTCCTTTATGAGGCCGTCATAGCGGCCGCCGCCCGCCACCGCGCTTTGCGCCCCCAAGGGTTCGTATTTTATTTCAAAGGCGGTTTTGGTGTAATAATCAAGCCCCCGTACCAAACGCGAGTCAACGCCGTATGACAAATTTGCCGCCGTCAAATATTTTTTCGTTTCGGCAAAATGTTCACGACATTCGTCGCAAAGGCAATCGGTGATTTTGGGCGCGTCCTTCATAAATTCCTGCCCGCTGTCCTTTTTGCAGTCCAAAATCCGCATGGGGGCGCGCTCAAAACGATTTTTACAATCTTCGCAGAGAAATTGCAGTTTGTCCTTAAAAAACTCCTGTAGTTTTTGGCGGTATTCGGCGCGGCACTTGGGGCAACCCACGGAATTTATGTTCACCGTCAAGTCTTTTAACCCCACGCTTTTTAGGAAATTTGCCGCCAACAAAATCGTTTCCGCATCAAGGGCGGCGGATTTTTCCCCCACCGCCTCCACGCCAAACTGATGGAACTCCCGAAGCCTGCCCGCTTGCGGCCGATCGTAGCGAAACATGGAGCCTATGTAAAAAAGTTTCGTCAAGGGTGTGTCGGCAAAAAGTTTGTTTTCGATGTAGGCGCGCATGGCCGAGGCGGTGTTCTCCGGCCGCAAAGTCACGCTGCGGCCGCCCCGGTCGGTGAATGTGTACATTTCCTTATCCACCACGTCGGTGTTCTCGCCGATAGCGCGGGAAAAAAGCTCCGTGTGTTCAAATACGGGGGTTCTTATTTCTTCGTAGCCGTACAGGGCGCAAATTGCGCGGATTTTTTCTTCCATGTATTGCCATTTGCCCACGCTTTTCGGCAATATGTCCTTTGTTCCGCGAGGTGCTTTGGTAAGCATAAACTATAAATTCCTTCCGTATATCTCGTCAATAAGCGCGGCGCGTTTTTGTATATACTTGTCGATGTCGCGCATATAAATTACTAAGTCCTTGGGGTTAAAAGAGCCGATAAGCCTATCGGCCTTGCGGTCGATAACCTTGGTGGATGCCGCGCCCCCCACGCCGATAATCGTTTGACTTTCGGCGATAATCTTCACGTTATACAAACTTTCGGCGTTTTCGCGGCAAAAGCCCACGTTGTCAAGTTCGCCCTTAATATTGCCCTGCCGATAAAGATAATAGGGGCGAAGGTTCATTTTCTTCGTGTAATCCACGGCGACGGCGTACATTTTATGTATTTCTTCGTCCCTTGGAAATTGCGACGCCTCTTGAGGGTTTTCGTCCAAAATTTCCTTTAATTTGGAGCCGCGTTTAAGGGTAAGGCTGTGAAGGGTCACGCTGTCGGGCATAAGTTCGGCGATTTTTGCCATGGTGTCTGCCATGTCCATGGCACTTTCGCCGGGCAAACCCACAATAACGTCCATATTGATATGAAAATCTCCCGCCGCCCGCAATTTACGGAACATATCTATGACATCTTGGGGCGAGTGACGGCGGCCGATAATCTTTAGCGTCCTTTCGTTCATGGTCTGGGGGTTCACGCTGACCCTGTTCACGCCGAAGTTTTTCATAAGGCGAATTTTTTCGTCGCTTATGCTGTCCGGCCGCCCCGCCTCCACGGTGAACTCCGTCGTTGCGTCTTGCAAAAAGTTTTCCGTCGCCATGTTAAGCATGGCCTCAAAATGTTTTTCGGGCAAACTTGTGGGTGTGCCGCCGCCGATATACAGGCTCTCAACCTTCAGCCCATGTTTTCGTATCGAAGCCCCTGCGCTTTTAATGTCCTTGGCAAAAGCCGCCATAAATTCGCATAGTTTTTCTTCGCCGGGCAAAACATTGGAAGGAAAGGAACAATAAAGGCAACGGGTCAAGCAAAAGGGAATCCCAACATACACGCTTATTGTTTTGGGGTCGTCCTCAGTTAAAATCGGCTGTTGCCGCAGGGCAATCTCCGTCAGCAGTTTGGCTTTTTCGGCGGCGGTTTCATAATCAGCTTGCAAACGGTCGATAATCTCCGCCGAGGAAAACCCGTCCGCCAACCAACGGTTGACAATCTTTATGGGGCGTACCCCATGCAAAATTCCCCATGGCGCAGGGGCGAAACCGAAACGCCGTCGCAAAAGTTCGTAAAAGTTTAGTTTAATCAACCGATGAACGGCGGCTTTTTCCTTTTCGTCCTCATGCCCCACACCCGTTAAATAAAGAGTCTCCCTTCCCCCCTGCAGGTCGCAAAGCGTAAGGCTCGTTGTAACTTTTACCCGGTTATTTTGGGTTTCCACGGCGTTATCAAGGTTAATTTCTTCAAAATCCGCATTGGCGGCCGTCGAGTCTATGTCCAGCCGAAAAAGGTTTAGGACTTCCCGCAGGATTTTAACGGTGTATTCTTCTTCGATATTTTGAACAAAACGCTTTATCTTCACCGTTTATTGTCCTTGCTCTTCCTTTTCGCGGCACTTTTTGCACACGCCGAAGAAAATCACCTGATGGTCGCTGACCTTAAAGCCGTTCTTGGCAAAAATATCCGCCTCTAAATTTTCCAACAAATCGTCGGCAAATTCCGAGATGTTGCCGCATTTTGTGCAGCGCAGGTGATGATGATGATGGGAAAATTCGTCATCGTTGTTGACCTCGTAGCGGCTTTTCCCTTCGCCAAACTCAATCCTGTGCAAAATGCCAAGCTCGCTTAAAAGTTCCAAACTCCGATACACCGTGGCAAGGCCGATTTCGGATTTTTCCCGACGCAAAAAATCATGGACTTCCTCCGCGCTTAAATGTTGGTCGGGGTGGTCTAAGAATATTTTCAGTATCGTTTGCCGTTGCGGCGTCAACTTGTGCTGACCTTCGGACAATCGTTGTTTAAGGTCTTTCATTTCAAATTTCGGCATAAATTTCCTCCCGACGGACTACACGGCAAACTTCCGCGTGACGCTGTAGATGCCCTTTAAGCCCTTGAGTTTTCGTATTACGTCGGCAAGCTGAAGAGCGTTCTTTACGTCAAGCCCCAATATGACTATGGCGGTTTTTGCGCTCTTATTCTTGTTGGCGTTCACCGAACGAATATTGATTTTAAGCGTGGGCGGCACGGCCAATATAGAGGCCAAAATACCATCGCCGTCGCCCGTCACCACTTCCACCTCCACGGTGTACTCCTTGCCGCCCGTATCCTTTTTGTTCCAACTGACTTCAATCATTCGCGAAGAATTTGTTTCCGCGTCGGTCAAATTGACGTTGGGGCAGTCGGCGCGATGAACGGAAACGCCGCGCCCGCGTGTGATGTACCCTTTTATCTCGTCGCCGGGTATGGGGTTGCAGCAACGCGCCAAATGCACCAAAAGCCCTTTTTCGCCGCTGACCAAAATTCCGTCGCCGTCGCTGCGGGCGTTGCGCTTAGGCACATGAACCGCGCCGCTTTGGGTTGGCAGGGCAACGACATTTTCTTCGGCGGGCGTTTCCGGCTGTTCCTTTTTGTATAGGTCAATAAGCCGCGTCATAACCGCATTCAGCGCCACGCCGCCATACCCTAAGGCCGCCAGCAAATCATCTTCATGAAGCACGTTGAGTTTTTTGGCGACGGCGTTTAGCCTGTCGTTTTGCAAAAGGGCTTTGGGGTTATAGCCGAGCCTTTTGGCCTCTTTGTCAATGAGTTCCTTGCCGTTTTCGATGTTTTCTTCCCGCCGTTCCTTCTTGAAGAAGGAGCGGATTTTGTTCCTTGTTTCGCTGGAGGCCACAAAGTTTAGCCAATCGCGGCTGGGGCCGTTGTTGTTTTTGTTGGTGACGATTGACACAATATCGCCATGTTTTAGGCGGTAATCAAGGGTGACAATTTTGCCGTTCACCTTTGCGCCCACGCAACTGTGGCCGATTTGCGTATGGATGCGATAGGCAAAATCCACGGGGGTGGAGCCTTTAGGCAGGCTCACCGCGTCGCCTTTGGGGGTAAAAACAAAAACGTCGCCGCTAAAAATATCCGCCTTTAACGCCTCAAAGTATTCTTTGGGATCGAGAAATTCGTTTTGCAGATTGATAAGCTGACGAAGCCATGACATTTTTTTGTCAAGGTCGCCTTCGGCGCGGCTGTTCTTCCCCGCTTCCTTATACTTCCAATGCGCCGCCACGCCGTATTCCGATACTTGGTGCATCTTGAATGTGCGAATTTGTATCTCAAGGGGCGAGCCTTTGGTCATGACGGTGGTATGCAAAGATTGATAGCCGTTTGATTTTGGCATGGCTATGTAATCTTTGAACCTGCCGGGCAAAGGTTTCCACATGGCATGGATAACCCCCAAGACGCCGTAGCAATCCTTAACCGTAGGCACAAGGACGCGAATTGCCGACAGGTCGTAAATTTCGCTGATGTCCTTGTTGTCCCGTTTCATTTTTTTGTAAATGCTGTAAAAATGTTTGGCGCGGCCGCTTATTTCGCTGGCAATTCCCGTGTCCGCCAATTTCCGCCAAATGGCGTTTATGGCTTCGTCGATGAAGGCTTGGCGTTCGCGCCGTTTTTTATCGACGCTTTCTACAAGTTCATAGTAAGTCTTGGGGTCAAGATGCCGAAGGCACAAGTCCTCAAGTTCCCATTTAATGCTCGATATGCCCAAGCGGTTGGCAAGGGGCGCGTAAATGTCGATGGTTTCAGTGGCGATACGGATACGCGCCTCGTCGCTCATGTATTTGAGCGTCCGCATATTGTGAAGGCGGTCGGCAAGTTTTATTATTATAACGCGAATATCATCGGCCATGGCGAGGAACATTTTGCGGTAATTTTCCTGCTGGCGAACCTCTTTGGACTTAAACTCAACCCGAGAGAGTTTCGTCACGCCCCCCACCAACATGGCAACTTCCTTGCCGAACATATTTTGTATGTCCTCAATGGTGTAAGTCGTGTCCTCAACCACGTCATGCAACAAAGCCGCGCTGACGGTCACATCGTCTATATGCATTTCCGTCAAAATCTTCGCGACGTTTAACGGGTGAATGATGTACGCCTCGCCGGACTTTCGCGTTTGCCCGGCGTGCGCCCCTTCGGCCAAGTCATAGGCGCGTTTTATCATGCCCGCATCGGCATGGGGCTGATAGCTTAAAACTTTGGCTATTATGGCGGCAATGGTTACGCCGCCCGCATCCGTACTCTGTTGCATAACGAATCAACTTCCGTATCAAAATAGCCCGACAAATGTTTGTCGGGCTAAAAATATAAACTCACAAATTCCACGCAAAAGGCGTCGTCTCGCGCCGCCGACAGGTGTCATAATACACCCATAGCCGCAACTTGTCAAGGTTGAGGGCGGCGGGGGCTATTTTTCTATTTGCAAAGTTGCGTGAATAACGTTGTCTATGATGTACTCGGTGGCAAATTTCGTCTCGCCCTCGGGCTTTTTCTTTTCGCTAAGGAGTTTTACCGTATGCTCATCCTTTTTAACGTCCGCTTTTTTATAACGGCTTCTGCGCGGTGCATCCCCTTGGGGCAGTTGCCCCGGACCGATGATTATTTCATTGTTTTTGCCCGTCGATACAAAATTTTCAAGTTTCGTTCTGGTGGGGATTGTCTTATCCTCTTGGGGGCTTAAATCAACGCCGGCTTGCTGAAGCGCGGCAAGCTGAGTTAAAGGAACCAAACCGCCGCCGCGAATGTCAAGGCTCAAATTGCCCGCAGGCTGACGCTTAGGGACGGTGTACGGAATAACAAGGGTTTCTTTGTTTTTCCTGTAGGGTTTAATAACCGTCGTAAATTTCACCGTTTCGCCGGGTTTTACCTTCGTTTTGTCCGGCACGGCAGAAATCAGCGAGGCTGTTTTTCTGCCCCGTTCGATTTGCGCATCCACCTGCACGTCAAAGACGCCGGACTCTTCATCCGTGTTGGCGCAAACTATGGCCATAGCCTGCAAAAGTTCGGTGACGGCGGTTTGCCCCACGTCGGATGCACCGTAGAACATATTGTTTCGTTCGATTTTGCCGTTCTTTGCCGCGTCGGTGCGTACGGTGAAGGAAATTCGCGCCGTGCTTTCGTCAAGGGAGTCCGCCGTTTTTGACATGGCGGCGTAAGCCACGGTGGCGGCAAGCTGCGCCAAAAGATTTTCGTCGTATGCGATGCGAACGCCGTAATCGTCCTCGCGCCCCAAGTCCTTGTCCTTTACATGAATCTTAACCGGCACAACCTCGGGGAAAACCCCAAGTTCCCCCGCTACTCCGGCGTTGCGGTCTTGGTTAACGCGGCCTATAATGTTGCCCAAGGTGGCAAGGCGAACTCCGGCGGTAGGGCCGGACATTGTGCCCACCACCGCGCCGTCGGTCAAAAAGTAGCTTACGTTTCCTTTATGCAAAAACTTATGACCGAAGCCGACGATTTTTTTATCGTCAACCGCCGTCACAGTTCCCGTCGCGCCCACGGAAAAATCGCCGTAAACCAAGGCGACACCCATGGGGCTTCCCGCCTCCAAGTAAGCATTGTAGTCCGTGTCGCCGGTCTTTTGCCCCGCGCCCGCCGCAAAGTAACCGCTGCCGACGGATGCGCCCGCTCCGGGCAAAATTGAGGACAAGTGTTTCTGCGCGTAACTTTGCCCCAAACCGTTGAACCCGGCAAAATACCAGTTGTTTTTTTCTTCGGTATTTTCTTTGTTTTCGCTTGCGGTATTTTCTTCGTCGTTGTCGCCGTTTTTGCTTGTGTCGGCGGCCGCTTCTCCTTCTTTGGCGTCGGTTATTGTTGTGGCCTGCTCTTCGCCGCCCTTATCATCGGATGCCGTCGCGCTTTTTTCTTCGGCGTTGTTGTCGTCGGTCGTTTTTTCTTCTTCGTCGGTTTTGGCTTGTTCTTTACCCTCTTTGGCGGCCGGTTCGTCCTTTTTCTTAAATAAATTTTCCCGCCATTTTTTGTTTTCTTCGCTGATTTGTTTTATATCGACGGGGTTACGGGTGATTTTGCCTTTTTCGTCGGGCATTTCCCAAAGTTTTAACATTTCTTCAATGGGCGTAATAAAAAAGGTGGACGTTTCCATTTCCTTCAGCCCTGCCGAAACCGCCCCCACCAACTTGCCGTCGATGTAAACGGGGCTGCCGCTCATTCCCTGCAAAATGCCGCCCACGCGGTCGATAAGTTCGCCGGAGGCTTTGGCCATTATCATGGGTTGCGCACCTTTGCCGTTGTCCATAAGCCCCACGATGTCAACGCGAAAGGAGCGAAGACCGCCGTTGTCAACCACCGTGAATGCTTCCCCCGTCATGCCGCGCTCGACTTCCCCCGTGGGCATTATGGGCGGCAAACTCGCCAAAGCAAAGTTCGGCCACAGAGAAAAAGCCGCCGCTATCGCCGCTGTCTGCAACAATCCTTTTATTCCAATCAACATATTCACCTCAAAAACTACCCCTTATGCTTGGCATTTATTATAGCATATCTTTCGGTGTTTACAAGTCTAAGACTGCTCTCCGTAAAAAATATACTTTTTTACGGAGAGCAGCAGTATAGGTCGAATTGTTGCAAAAACACCTTGGCCATCAACGTATAAAATGGGTCGGTTGCCATTCTTCTTTTTGGGGCAAGCCGAACTTTTCTTTGCCCATGGCTATGCTCTTCATTAAAAAGCTCATGTTGCGGGCAAGGGTTCGCATAATCTGCAATCCTTCCGCATCTTCTTTGGCCTGCCCCGGCTCGCGGCCGTGGATACAGTTCCAATATTGACTTGTGGCAATAGGCATGCCGCTTATGGCAAAATATTTGTTCAGTTCGTCAAAGGTTGAGGACAATCCGCCGCGACGGGCAACGGCAATTCCCGCCCCCACTTTCATGGTCTTGTCGAATTTTGCGCTGAAGAACAAACGATCGAGGTAGGCCACAAGCGTGGCGTTGGCGGAGGCGTAATAAACCGGCGTACCCACCACAAATCCGTTGCACTCCTTAAAGAGTTCCGCCGTTTCATTCACAACGTCGTCAAAAACGCATTTGCCCTTTTTGGCGCAAGTGCCGCAGGCGATACACCCGCGAATTGCCTTGTTGCCGATGTGAATAAGTTCCGTTTCCACGCCCTCTTCGGCAAAAATTTTCCGCATTTCGTCAAGGGCAATAAAGGTGTTGCCTTGGGCATGGGGCGAGCCGTTTATCATCATTACTTTCATTGTGTTACTCTCCTTTTTATACACATTTCTACGTTCGTTCTTTCTCTTTTTTAGTCGCGCTTATCGCTTTAGCGATTAGCGCGGCTTATGCAAAAGTTTGTGTGACAAACTTTTGCCCACTCTATCATTACATTACTGCAACAACGTTTCTTTCATCTTCAACCCCTCCCGCACCAATCGGGAAAATTCGCGGTGGGAATTTACCGGCGGCTTCCCCCTTCGGTTGGCGTAAAGATAACTCTTGTCGCTTTGCATTGTCTGCGCGTTCACGTTGTCGGCAAGAAGTATGTTCAAAATGTTTATGACCCGCTCCTTTAGGCTGTCTTCGTCCACGGGGAACACCAACTCCACCCGGCGGTCAAGGTTGCGGGGCATCCAGTCTGCGCTCCCTAAATACACCTTGGGGTTGCCGCCGTTTTCAAAATAGAAAATGCGGCTGTGTTCCAAAAGCTGCCCAACAATGCTGACCACCTTTATATTTTCGCTGATTTCCGCAAGGCTTGGTATAAGGCAACATATCCCCCGCACTATAAGGTTTATTTTTACCCCCGCCGCGCTTGCATCATACAAAAGTTTTATCATGTCCGAATCAACGAGGGAATTTATCTTGACGATTATTTTTGCCTTCAACCCGGCGCGGGCGTTGTTTATTTCGGATTTTATGGTTTCTTCAAAGAAACGGCGCATATCCCGCGGGGCGGCCACCAAACGGTTAAATTCCGGCGGATTGCTGTAGCCCGTTAGCATATTAAAAAGCCCCGCCGCATCAATCCCTACCGGCTCGCGGCAGGTGAAAAGCCCCATGTCCGTGTAAATTCTCGCGGTGGAATCGTTGTAGTTACCCGTGCCGAGGTGAATGTAGCGGCGAATGCCGTCCTCCTCGCGGCGCACAACCATGGCAATTTTACAATGAATTTTAAGCCCCGACAACCCATAGACCACATGACAGCCGGCCTTTTCCAATTTTTTCGCCCAAACAATATTGTTTTCTTCGTCAAAACGCGCTTTTAACTCCACAAGCACCGTTACTTGTTTTCCAAGTTCGGCGGCGCGAATAAGCGCGGCCACAATGGGGCTGTTGCCGCTGACGCGGTAGAGCGTCTGTTTAATCGCCAACACATTTTCGTCCTCGGCGGCGGTCTTTATAAAGTTCATGACGATGCCAAAACTCTCGTAGGGGTGATGCACCAGCCTGTCCCGTTCGCGAATGGCGGCAAATATATCCTCCGTACCCCAAAAATCAAGGGGCGGGTCTATTGGGACAATAGGCTCGAAGGAAAGGCCGTTTTTCACAGCGGCAAACTTAAAGAGAAACGTTAAATCCAAAGGCCCGTCAAGCTCGTAAACATTCAGTTCGTCAATGCCCAAAATTTCCGTCAAAAAATCCCTAAGAGCCGCGTCGCACTTTGCCGACAACTCAAGGCGCACCGGGCGGCCGCGTTTACGCCGTCTGATGTATTCTTCGATTTCCACCATGAGATTTTCCGTGCCTTCGTCGATGTCAAGGTCGCTGTCGCGGGTGATTCGGAAAGGCGCTGCGGAAATTATTTCTTGCCCCACAAAAAGCTGGGAAAGACCCAAAATTATAATATCCTCCGCCAAAACGAAAATTCGCTCGCCGCCCTTTTGGGGCATTTCCACGAAACGGGGCAAAATCGACGGCACCTGCACCACGGCAAATCGCTCGTCCTCCTCTTTGTCCGCCGCCAAGCACACGGCTATGTTAAGGCTGCGGTTGGCCAAAAAGGGAAATGGGCGGCTGCGGTCTACGGCAAGGGGCGTAAGCACGGGGAACATGACTTTCTTAAAATAATCCGCCGCAAAGGAACGTTGCGAGCCGTCAAGTTCTTCGGGGCTTTTTATCGTCAGGTTTTCCTTTTGAAGCATCGGCAACAGTTTGTCGTTGTAAAAAGAATATTGCCTTGCCATAAAATCCTTGGTTTTTTTCGCCAACAGGGGGAAGAGTTCGTCCGCGCTGAGGCCGCTTGCGTCGGGCTTAAAAAAGTTTTCCCGCAAATTATCGAGGACACCGGCAAAACGCACCATAAAAAACTCGTCAAGGTTGCTCCCCGTTATGGCCAAAAAGCGAAGTCGCTCCATTAGTGGCGTGCCGTCCCGCATACCCGCTTCAAGAACCCGCATATTAAAATCAAGCCAGCTTAATTCGCGATTATAGTAGGGCGAGGATTTTTTTTCGCCCTCGTTCTTTTCGCGTTTTGTCGCGGCTTCTGTCGTTGCCTTCGGCGCAGATTTTTTCGCCGTGCTTTTGGCTGTTTTTTTGTCGGCGGTTTTCGTTTTTTCCGCTGTCTTGGTCTTTTCTTTTACGGTGTCCTTCTCCTTGCCTGTTTTGCTTCCTTTGGTGGATTTCATTATACCGTTCCTCCCGATAATCCTTGAATATCGCGCTTTATTCGCAAAATCGGCGCAACGCCGAAAACCAATTTGAAGAAGGCGGCGCAATCCTTAAACGCCCATTCTTCAAAAAACACACCTTCAGCGGTGCTTGCCGTAATAAGTACGCTGTTTTCCTTGTATTGCACCGCGAGAGAGTTTATTTTTTGCCGCCCCGAAACGTCCAAGGCTTTTGCCAAACGGAACATGGCCGCCAATTTTGAAACAAGGGTTCGTTCTTTGTCCGTAAGAGCGGCATAATCGGCATCGCCAACGTTCGGCGCGGAAAATTCGTCGTACTTTACCACATAAGCCGCCAAAAGCCGTTGCTTAAAGGTGACGCCGTAAATTTCCGAACGCCGCAGCATATCAAAGGCCGCCGCCAAGTGATTTCTTGCGGATACCACGTTTCCGCACTCATGAAGAATGGCGGCAAGCTCCAGCACCAATCGTTCGTTTGCCCCAAGTCCATGAAGTTTTTTCAGTTTGTCGAATATGGTGACAACGGCGTTAAGCACAAATTCGCCGTGAGCCTCGTTACATTCATACACAACAGCCATTTTGCGGGCGCAAGAAAGAGCGTTTTGCCGTATGTATTCGCGATAGGTTTTTTTTGCGCCGCTTATGAGCATTTGCTCCATTATGCTCTCCGTTAAAGCGGCTCGCGGCAGGATAACCTCCGTCACGTCAACGCGGCGCATAAGTTCCGTGTAAATCGTCAAAACGGCATAAAGGAGGGACGCGGCATTTTCGGAGATGTTAAGTTTTGCGGCGGCAGCGTAGGAATTTGCGTCTTTTAGTTTATCGTAAAGGGCAACAATTTTTTTGCGCGGCACACGATAGATTCCGTTTTCCTCCGCAGTGTCCGTAAGTCGGGCGACAAGCTCCAAGCTGCTCCCCGATATTACCAAATTATGAATGTGTTCGCTGTCATTTAGAAAATTTTGACTTTTTAGAACTGCCTGCAAATACTCCTCGGCAATTTGCGAAAATTCTTCCGTGTTTCGTTTTATGTCCGTGATAATCTCATTATACTTCAGCGCCCCCATGGGCAAATTCTGAGCGTATACCATGTTTTGCCCTTCGGCCAAGGCAAGACCCAAAGTACCCGACCCCACGAAAGTGTAAAGAGTACGCCCCGGCAAAAGTATTCCTGCCTCGTCCAAAGTTCGGGAGATTTTGTAATATATGAGAGTTTTCTCCACGCTGTTTTCCAAAACTTCCACGTCGATGCCGTTTTGGACTTTAAGCTGATCAACCACCAAAATGCGGTTTTGGGCATCTCTTAACGCCGAGGCCGCCACGGCTCGATATTCCTCAACGCCGTATTCGCCGATAAGTTGCATAAACCCGGCCAAGGCTTTGTTCAACTCATGAATTGTGCTAAAGCTGATTTTTTTGTTGCTGAACACTTCATGCCCAATCATCAGCGGATATTCAAGTTTCTCCAAGTCAAATATTTTTCCTTTTTTAACTTGGGATATGCGAAGTCGGGCGGCGTTGCCGCCTATATGTATCACCGCCGCTATGTCGGCTGTCTTTTTCTGCGCCATGGTACTCCTTTCAAAATATCAAATATCTTTGAAGGGCAAAGCCCCTCAAAGATATTTTGTCTTTACCCCACCAAACTTTGGCCGAAGTATACCACCGCGCCCATGAAAATAACAAAGGGTATGTACACTTTTACGGCAAATTTCAAAAGTTCGCTCTCGCAACCGTTCACGCCGATGGCCGCCGCGCCTATGGCGATGCTCTGTGGGGAAATCATCTTTCCCGCGCAGGCTCCCGTGGCGTTGGCCGCCGCAATCCATGCCTGTACGTCTGCGTTTGCGCCAATGGCCGCCGCCGAGTGAGTTTGAAGCGTGCCGAAAAGCACACAGCTTGAAGTGGCCGACCCGGTGATAAAAGTGCCGATAGAGCCAATGAAGGCGGCAATGGTGGGGTACATTGTTCCCGTTGCCGCTACGGCGGTTTCGGCTATCTGCCCCGTCATGCCGCTGTAGCCCATGACTTTGGCCGTGGCGATGACGGTTATTATTGTTATAATCGTAAAACGCAAATTGATAACCGTGTCTTTAAGCACACCCAACATTTCACACAAAGATGCTTTTTGCGCCTTGCCGCCGATAAATGCCGCCAGCAGAATTAAAACGCCGGGGGTTGCCACCCATGTGAAAGTGTAGGGCGAGCCGCCTTCGCCGTCGTAAATCAAAACGGCGGACTTTATGGCGGCCAACGGGTCATGAATTGCCGGGATAAGTTTTGAGGTAAAGAGCAAAAACAGGAAAATGAGGATAAAAGGCAAACAGGCGATAAAACCGTCCTTCGCCGAAACGTGTTCCATGTCCTTTTGCTCCATGGCATATTGCGCGTCATGCACGGGGTGCATCTCCGCCACCGCCACAATAGCGGCCATTGCGCCGATAGAACCCGCCACAACCGCAAGCTCCGGCCCCATGTACATGGCAACGATCAACTCCGGGATTACAAAGCCGAAAGCCCCCGCCAAACAAACAGGAATCATGCCGCGCAAAGCCTTCAGCGAACCGCCGGACACAATGACCATAAGAAAGGGGCAAAGAACAGTAAGCACCGAAAGTTGCAAACAGGTGTAAAGAGCAAGTTGAATTGCATCAATCCCCGTGACGCTCCCCAAGGTGATGAGAGGAATACCGATAGAGCCGTAGGCCGTCGGCACAGAGTTGGCGATAAGACACACCGCCACGGACAAAACGGGGTTTATGCCTATGCCCGCAAGCATACCCGCAGGTATGGCAATCGCCGTGCCAAAGCCCGCCATGCCCTCCAAAAAGCCGCCGAAGCCCCAACCGATTAAAAGTATCAACACCCGTCGGTCGTTGCTGACGGATGTGAGCATTTTCTTTATCACGTCCATGCCCTTGGTGTGCAAGGATAGATTATAAGTAAATATGGCGGCGATTATGACGAGCAAAATCGGCCAACAGGCCAAAGCCACGCCCTCCAAAACCGCCTGCACGGCATGAATACTCGTCATGTCAAAAATCATCATACCCGCCGCCAAGGCGATTAAAAGCGCAAGCGGGCAGGCCTTCCATGCCGCCATTTTTAGAACGCTCAAAGCGACAATGAGCCATAAAATCGGCGATAACGCAATTAAAAACAATTTATTCACACCCTCCGTCAATATATTTTTTCAACGGCAAACCCGCCCTTGTTAAGAGCGCGGATAATTCGCTCTATATGGCGGTGGCTTTCCGTTTCAACCGTTACTTCAAGAACCACTTTCTTAAAGCTGTCGGTTACCTTGGCTTGATTGTGATCGAGTTTTATGACATTGGCGTTTTCTTCGCTCAAAATCCTTGACACGTTCAAAAGTTGCCCCGGCTTGTCGGGGAGTTGAACAGCAAAGCAGAACACGCGCCCCCGGGCAATCAATGCCTTGTCGATAAGGGCAGAAATGGTCGAGATGTCGATGTTGCCGCCGCTTACTATCGCCGCCACCTTTTTGTTCTTAAAGGGCAATTTTGGAAGAGCCGCCAAGGTAAGAACCCCTGCGCCCTCGGCGATAAGTTTGTGTTTTTCGATAAGAGCCAAAAGCGCGCTCATTATCTCCATTTCCGACACGGTGATAATTGAATCAAGATACTTTTGGCAAAAAGCAAAAGTTAAATCCCCGGCGGTTTTCACGGCGCAACCGTCCGCCACCGTGTCGGCGGCATCGAGCGTGACAATTTTTTTCGCTTTGCGGGCTGCCTTCATGCAAGCGGCGTTCTCCGGCTCTACGCCGATAACTTTAACGCCGGGGTTCACAAGTTTCGTCGCCAAGGCAACGCCGGAGGCAAAACCGCCGCCGCCTATGGGCACGAGTATCGCGTCAATGTCCTTTACCGCGTCGATTATCTCAAGGGCCGTCGTACCCTGCCCCAACAAAACCTCGCGGTCGTTAAAGGGGTGAATGTAAACGTAGCCATGTTCTGCTTGCAGTTTGAGGCTGTGGGCGTAGGCATCGTCGAAACTGTCGCCGTTTAAGACCACCTCCGCGCCGTAGGCTTTGGTGGCCTCCACCTTAAGTATTGGCGTGGTGGAAGGCATACAAATAACGGCTTTAACGCCCAACCGTTGCGCCGCAAAAGCTACGCCTTGGGCATGATTTCCCGCCGAGGCGGTGATTACCCCTTTTTTCTTTTCTTCCTCCGTCAGTTGGCAAATGCGGTTATACGCGCCCCGCAACTTAAACGCGCCGGTGTGCTGAAGATTTTCCGGCTTTAACCACACGTCGCACTCGGCCACGGCGGAAAAATAATCGCTTTTAATGAGTTCGGTTTTCTTCGTCACGCCTTCAAGCTGTTTGGCGGCGCGATAAACATCGGCAATAGTGGTGTTCTCCACAATTTTTTGAACATCGTTTTCTCTTGTTTCCGGCATATTTTTTCTCCCCAACCGCTTTTATGAGCGGTTGCAACATTATATTTTTGCTTTAGAGTTTATCACTTGTTTTTGTTGGCTGTCAATCAATATTCAATTCCCCGTTGGGCTTTTATTCCCGT
>CAJOQC010000076.1 GCA_905236785.1 uncultured Selenomonadaceae bacterium | reverse complement strand
GCCCGCCGACAGAATAATATTAAACGCTCCCATGCGCGAATATACCACCTTTAAGATCGGCGGCGCGGCGGATTGTCTTCTTTTCCCCGACAGCGCGGCGAGTGTGGCGGCCATCATAAAACTCATAAACAAATTTTCCGTGCCATATATTGTTTTGGGCAACGGATCGAATGTTTTGGTGCGGGATAAGGGGATTCGCGGCGCAGTGGTAAAATTGGGCGCGGGAATTTCCGAAATTCGCGCCGATGAGAACATTGTAACGGCGGGGGCAGGTGCGCTCTTAAAGGACGTGTCGGCATTTGCCGCCGAAAACTCCCTGTCGGGGTTGGAGTTTGCCGTGGGCATACCGGGCAGTGTGGGCGGCGCGGTGTTTATGAACGCCGGTGCTTACGACGGGGAAATTAAAAACGCGGTGAAAAAAGTCCGCTCCGTCACCGCCGACGGCGAACTGCGGGAACGCGCCGCAGAGGAGCTTAACCTTGGCTATCGAAAAAGCATATTTCAGACCAACGGCGAAATTATTGTGGCGGCGGAATTTGAGCTAAAAAGCGGCGACAGGGACGAGATAAACGCCAAGATGAAAGATTTAACCGAACGCCGCGAGAGCAAACAACCTTTGTCTATGCCCTCGGCGGGCAGCACATTTAAGCGGCCGAAGGGCTATTTTGCCGGTACGCTTATCGACCAAACGGGGCTAAAGGGGCTGACCGTGGGCGGGGCGCAGGTTTCCGCCAAACACGCCGGTTTTGTGGTGAACACGGGGAACGCCACGGCGACGGACGTAATAAATTTAATCGAAGAAGTGAGCCGCCGAGTGTACGAAGCGCATGGCGTAAAGCTGTATCCGGAGGTACGCATCATCGGCGAAGAATAATCGGGAAAGTAAGAACAAAGAATGAAATTTTTTTCGCGACTTAAAAGGGATATTCGGGTGGTATTTGAACGAGACCCTGCGGCAAAGAGCGTTCTTGAGGTGGTATGTTGTTACTCGGGGCTTCATGCTCTGTGGTTTCACCGTTTGGCGCATTTTTTTTATCTGAAGGGTTTTGTTCTGTTGCCCCGCCTAATATCCTCTTTTTCGCGTTTCGTTACGGGGATTGAAATTCACCCCGGCGCAACCATAGGCGAGGGATTGTTTATCGACCATGGAACGGGTATTGTTATCGGCGAAACGGCGGAACTGGGGAAAAACGTAACTTTGTATCAAGGAGTGACCTTAGGCGGCACGGGCAAGGAAAAGGGAAAACGCCACCCCACCATCGGCAACAACGTGGTTGTTGCCACAGGGGCAAAGGTGTTGGGTTCTTTTAAGGTGGGCGACCATGCCAAAATCGGCGCAGGCTCGGTGGTGCTGAAGGAAGTGCCGCCCTACGCCACGGTTGTGGGCATACCCGGGCGCGTGGTGGTGATGAATGGCAAGCGGGTGAACACGGCGCGGCAAGATCCGCCGCAAAATTTTATTGATTACGCAGAAGATGCGGCCGAACTTGCCGAGGAATGTGACGTTGACTTAGACCATTGCGCCTTGCCCGACCCGGAGGAACAAAACAGGCAGGAGCTTTTGGAACGCATTGAAAAACTGGAACGGCAGATTGAAATTTTGACGGAGGCACTAAATGATAAAAGTATACAACACAATGACCAAACAAAAAGAGGAGTTTAAGCCCCAACAAGAGGGGAAGGTCAGCATTTACTGCTGCGGGGTTACGCCCTACAACGCGCCCCATATAGGAAACGCCCGTCCCTTTGTCACATGGGATGTCATTCGTCGCTATCTGTCCGACCAAGGGTATGAGGTGAAATATATTCAAAATTTCACCGACGTTGACGACAAGATAATAAACACCGCAACGGCGGAAAAAAGCGATTGGAAAACCGTTGCCGACCGCAACATTGCCCGCTACTTTGCCGCCATGGATGCGCTTAATGTGAAACGCGCCGACCTATACCCCCGGGTGTCGGAAAACATCGACGACATAACAGCAATGATAAAAAAATTGGTGGACAACGGCCATGCCTACGCCATGCCAAACGGCGACGTTTTTTTTGCCGTCGAGAAATTTGCCGATTATGGCAAATTGAGCGGGCGTAGCCTTGAGGATATGCAGGCAGGGGCGCGGGTGGAGGTTGACAGCCGCAAGTCTAACCCCATGGATTTTGCCCTGTGGAAGGCCGCCAAACCCAATGAGCCGGCTTGGGATTCTCCCTGGGGCAAGGGTCGCCCCGGTTGGCACATCGAGTGCTCGGCCATGTCCTTAAAATATTTGGGGGAAAAATTTGATTTCCACGGCGGCGGTAGCGATTTGATTTTCCCGCACCATGAAAACGAAATTGCTCAAAGTCAGGCATATCTTGAGGATAACGCCGCCTTTGCTCAATATTGGCTGCATAACGGGTTTATCACAATTCGCAACGAAAAAATGAGCAAGTCGGAGAATAATTTTTTCACCGTGGAAGAAATTTTGGAAAAATACCCCGGTGAAATTTTGCGCTTTTTCATTTTGCAGACCCACTACAAAAGCCCGTTGGATTTTGGCGAAGATAGGCTAAAAGAGGCGCAAGCCGCCCTCAACCGTTTGCAGACCGCCAAGGACAATTTGAATAAATTAAAAACAGGCGCGGCAAAACCAACGGCGAAGGATGCGGCTTTGGCCGACGTTGCCGCCGACCTTGCGAAAAAATTCAACGCGGCAATGGATGACGATTTTAACACCGCCCTTGCCATAAGCGAAATGTTTGCCTTGGCCAAAGAGATAAATATTTTCTGCCAAAAAGCAACAACCACGGGGGAATACGACGGCGAAAGTTTACGAGCCGCCGAAGAGGCCTTCGATAAAATGGCGGGCATAATCGGCATTTTTGAACAGGAAACAAAAAAAGCCGCCTCCGACGACACGGCGGAAAAACTTATGCAAATAATCATTGACTTGCGGCAAAAAGCCCGCGCCGACAAAAATTGGGCGTTGGCGGACGAAATCCGCGACAAATTAAAAGAGGCGGGCTTTGTGTTGCAAGACGGAAAAACGGGAGTTACATGGAAAACCCTTTGACGAAAAGCGATTTAACGGATACCAAAGAGATTTTCGGCGATATTTCCCCCGCCGAGCTGCCGCCCCTTGTGTTGGCTTATGTGGGCGATGCTTATTTTAGTCTGTATGTGCGCCGCCGCTTGCTAAATATTGAGCGACATAAGGTAAACAGACTTAACCGCTTGGGGGCGAAGATGGTGTCGGCGGTGTGGCAAAGCCGCGCTTATTATGCCCTATGCCGAGAGAAATTTTTTTCCGAAAGGGAACAGGATATTTTTCGCCGGGGCAGAAACGCCAAAAGCCACGCACCAAGGAGCGCAACGGTGGCGGAGTACCATGCAAGCACCGGCTTTGAGGCGTTGTTGGGGTTTTTGTATCTTTCGGAGGAACATGAGCGTTTGCGGGAGATTGCGGGGTTGTCTTTTGAGTATATCTATGACGCTATGGGTGAAAAGGCATGATTAGCAGGGAAAAGAGGGGCAACTTTGCCAAAAACAAAAACGACGATGTAGTTTTTGGCAGAAACGCCGTTATCGAGGCCATAAAAAGCGGTATCGGCATAAACAAGGTAATTCTTGCGGCCAAGACGAACGCCGACATTGCCGCCATGGCCAAAGAGCGGGGGTTGGTGGTTGAATACGCCGACCGCACTCTTTTGGACAAATTGGCGGCGGGGGGCAAAGGTCAAGGGGCGGCGGCGTACGTTGCCCCCATAAATTATGTTTCTGTGGAGGATATTTTGCAAATTGCCGCCCGCAAGAGCGAGCCGCCCTTGTTGTTGCTTCTTGACGAAATAGAAGACCCCCATAATTTGGGGGCGTTAATTCGCACCGCCGACGCGGCGGGGGTGGACGGCGTGCTTTTGCCTAAGCGACGTAGCGCACAAATCGGCGCGACGGCGGCCAAAACTTCGGCGGGGGCGATTTTTCATTTGCCAGTGGCGCATATCGGCAATATTACCAAAACTCTTGAAGAATTAAAAGAAAAGGGCTTTTGGGTGGCCGGGGCGGACATGAGCGGCGAAAAATATTTTTTCGAGGCGGATTTTTCCGCGCCCATGGTCGTGGTAATCGGGAGCGAAGGGCGCGGCATCGGCCGCTTGGTAAAGGAACATTGTGATTTCTTGGTGAAAATACCCATGCTCGGCAAGATAAATTCCCTAAACGCTTCGGCGGCGGGGGCGATAATAATGTACGAGGCGCGGCGACAGCGCATGGCAAAAGCAAAATGAACGCGAAGATTATTTCCCGAAAAATCATAAAAATTCTTGCCGTGGCGGGGCTGTTGCTGATTGTTGTTTTGTGGATTTTAAGCTACAGCGTCGCCTCGTTGTTTAATTATGTCATGGCGCGGCAACATATTTTGGCGGGTACGGTGACGGTGAAACAGATTTCCGCATCTTTAACGGGGAAAGTTGAGTTTAGCGAGCTTTATTGGAAGGACTACGGCGGGCATACCTTGGTTTATGTCCCTCATGGCAGTTTTCGCGTGCGGCTTTACGATGTTCTCACCGACAATTTTAAGTCAACCACGGTGCAGGAACTTACCCTTGACGAGCCGCAGATTTCCTTGGCCTTTGACGAGAAAATGAAAATTGATTTTGTCGGTCATTCGCGGGATTTTGCCGCCATGGACGAAATGGTGCGGGGGAACGACAAAAATTGGACAAACAAGGTGAGCCGCGTCGGCAAAACCGAAGAACAGCTTTTGGAAGAAGGGCGCAAGAAACGCCGTGTTCAACAACTGAAAATCGAAGAGGGCTGGCAGAATTTTAACCGCGAAAACAAAAAATTACGGCTCAAACTGGCGGTTAATCGTTGCCGTTTGGAGATATTTTTTCGCGACCGCCACTATCTTTTAAGCAGCGTCAACTTAGACGGCAATATCGACACAGCGGGAATGACGGAACTAAAGGCTTATACGGGCATATTCGGCGGCACAATGATAGGGCGCGGGATGTCAATTCGCGGCGCGATAGATTTTGCCCCAAAGAACGTGCCGGAGTGCGACTTAAATATTTCTCTTTTTGACGTAGACCCATCCTCTTTGGGGTTGGGGCTTAACATTCATGACAAAATGACCCTTACGGCGCGGTTTAGCGGCGATGTTTCTCACCCCGTGGGGGCGGGCATGGTGAATATGAAGGAACTGCATATTCCGGGGCTTGACTTTTTCGACGTGGAAGGGAAAATTCGCTACGAAGAGGCAATGCTCTATTTTGACAACGTGAAAGCCAAAGTTTATGGGGGAAGCCTTGCGGCCGACGGCGAGTACAATATGGACAGCCGCTATTATACGATAAAAGGACGCGGCGAGAAATTGAAAACTCGCCGCGCCCTGCAAGGTTCGCATTTACATTGTGAAGTTGATATGGATATAACCCTAAAGTCCAAGGGCAACGCCAAAAATACCGTCGCTTTCGGAAGTTTCGTAAGCGGCAAAGGGCGTTACGGCATTATCCCCTTCGACAAAATATCCGGGAGTTTCAACAACGCCTACCGCGATTTAACCTTCAGCGACGTTGCAATCGACATCGGCAAATATAAAATAGTCACCGACGCGTTCAACATCAAAGAAGGAAAATTGAAACTAAACCCCATACATTTGGTGGACGAACAGGGCAGGAGCATCCTTCGTTATACCCGCGAATCAGGCCTCAACCACGGTGTCGAGGGCGATTTGCACCATGTCGGAGAATGAAGTTTGCCGCTCGCCGCTGGGGAGCGCCTCCCCCGTCAAAAGATGGTCGCTTACGGTGAAGATACCGAGGGCTTTTACATGGTATTTTGCCGCCAAAACGTAGAGAGCGGCGGTTTCCATTTCCACCGCCAACACACCGTAGCGAGTGAGTTTCTTGCTGTCGATTTCCTCGTCGTAGAACCTATCGACGCTTATTACGTTGCCGACTTTGACGGGGAGACCGAGCGCATCGGCGTTTTTCACAGCCGCGCTCAAAAGTTCATAGTCCGCAAGGGGGGCAAAGTTTATGCTGCCGCCGAAAATATTGCGGATAATCGAAGAGTCCGTTGACGTGCCTTGGGCGATTAAAACGTCGCGGACTTTTATATCCTCATGCATTGCGCCGCACGAGCCGACGCGAATCAGTTTTTTTACGCCGTACACTTTTATGAGTTCTTCGACGTAAATGGAAATTGAGGGGATGCCCATGCCCGTACCCTGTACGGAAACGCGCTCGCCTTTATATTTTCCCGTGTAGCCCAAAATATTGCGAACGTCGGTGTAAAGGACGGGGCTGTCCAAAAAATTCTCGGCGATAAACTTGGCGCGCAGGGGGTCGCCGGGCAAAAGGATTCGTTCGGCAATGTCGCCCTTTTCGGCGGCAATATGCGGTGTACTCATTAAGGTTACCTTCCTTCGTTGTTATTTTTGTTCTGTGTTATTGGTTTTTGGTGGCATCAAAATATCCTTGCCGCAATACTCGACAATTTTTTCAAGATTTTTTTGTTTCGGCAATTTGGGGTTGTTGTCGGTGATATAGGTGTAAATGGTGGAAATGGGTATGCCGATTTCGGAAGCGAACACATTCATGGTCTTGCCCGATTTTTTGATAAATTTCTTTAGATTTTGCTGTATCGTCGAAATTTCCACATTGTCGTAAAGAATTGCCGAGGAAGTGGCAGTTGCTTTTTTTGTACCGACTTTTTTTGCGGCCGTCTTATTCGTTTTTGCGGGTTTGGCGGTTTTTTTCGTGGCTTTGGCTTTGGC
>CAJOQC010000075.1 GCA_905236785.1 uncultured Selenomonadaceae bacterium | reverse complement strand
GCGTAGCACCACTACGCTTCGTCGTCATTCCTTGTCTGCCGAAAAAATTCCTCGGCAATGGCACGAACTCATTTATGCAGTGTTTCCCTAAGTGGAATTTAACTTTTCACTTTTGGTTCAAAATTTACCGCGAAAAAAATTTCTCGTCGGTTGCTTAAAAGGGAATTTTAGTATATTATATGTTCGTTGTTTTGCAAGATACGGGGAGGAATTTTTTCGGCTATGTTTGGTATGTCAATGGATATAGGTATAGATTTGGGGACGGCCAACGTTTTGGTTTATGTAAAGGGCAAGGGCATTGTCCTTCGCGAGCCGTCGGTGGTTGCGATAGATAAGGACAATAACAAGGTTTTGGCCATAGGCGAAGAGGCGCGGCGCATGATAGGGCGCACACCGGGCAACATTGTGGCCATTCGCCCTCTTCGCGAGGGTGTTATCGCCGACTACGACATCACGGAAAATATGCTCCGTCATTTTATCGAAAAAGTGGTGGGACATAGTTTCGTCTTTCGTCCGCGGATTATGATTTGCATCCCCTCGGGAGTAACCATGGTGGAGCAACGCGCCGTGCAGGAAGCGGCCGAGCAAGCCGGAGCAAGGCAAACGCAGCTCATAGAAGAGCCGTTGGCGGCGGCATTGGGCGCGGGGCTTGACATCTCCGAGCCTTGCGGCAACATGGTTGTTGACATCGGCGGCGGCACGACGGATATTGCGGTCATCAGCTTAGGTGGCATAGTAAACAGCGAAAGTTTGCGTATCGCCGGCGACAAGTTCGATGCGGACGTTATCGCCTATGTGCGCCGCGAGTTTAACATGATGATTGGCGAACGTACCGCCGAGGACGTAAAAATGAACGTGGGGGCGGCCTTTGCCGACGCAAGAAACGAAGCTTTGGACATACGGGGGCGCGATCTTTTGTCCGGCCTGCCAAAAACCGTGCAGATAACCACGGCGCAGGCCGCCGAAGCAATGGAGCAATCGGTGACAAGAATTGTGGAGTGCGTGAAAAAAGTTTTGGAAGAAACGCCGCCGGAGCTTGCTTCGGATATTATGGACAGGGGAATTATTTTGACGGGCGGCGGCGCAATGCTCTACGGCCTTGACGAACTTATTCGCCGTGAAACCCAAATTCCCACATCTTTGGCCGACGATGCCATGTCATGCGTGGCGGTAGGTTGCGGCAAAGCCCTTGACGTGTTCGACAAATTCGACGGCAAGGCCACCAATACCAATTTCAAAAAAGGAAAATGAAAAATTGTGTCGAACTAAGACAAGGTACGGATTAAAACATAACGAGGTATTTGTAAAATGTGGCGCGGATTATATGTAGCGGCATCGGGCATGATAACGGAAACCAAGCGAACGGATACCTTGGCCAACAATTTGGCCAACGCGGACACGGCGGGTTTTAAGCGCGATGTGGCGGTCAACTCGGAATTTGAACCCATGCTTTTGCGGCGAATAAACGACACCGACCCGCGAAAGGACATTACGGCGATAAAAAGATTTCGTTTGGGTCTTGGCGACCCATCCGTAGGTACGTTGGGGCTTGGCTCGTATATCGCGGAAATAGCCACCGACCACGAACAGGGCAGTTTCCAAACCACGGGCAACCCCTACGACATCGGAATATCCGGCCGCGGCTTCTTGGCGGTGGCCACGGATAACGGCGTGAGGTACACCCGCGACGGCGCGTTGTTCCGTTCGGGGACGGGAGTTTTGCAAAATATGCGGGGGCAAAATGTATTGGGGCAAAACGGGCAACCCATAACCATACCCGCCAACGCAAGAACGGTGACTTTTGCGCCGCAAGGGCAGGTATATGCCGACGGAGTGCAGGTGGGGCAACTCATGTTTGTGGAGTTTGGCCCGGATAGGCGCGCCATATTAAAAGAAGGCGGCAACCTTTGGAATCCTCGTCCCGATGCTCAGGCCATGCCCGCCACCGGGGAAATTCAGCAAGGCGTGTTGGAACGCTCAAATTCCAACGTGGTCAGCGAAATGGTGGAACTAATCAATAATCAGCGAATTTACGAAGCAGGGTCTAAGGCGGTCATTACTCAAGATTCCCTTTTGGACAAAGTCATAAACGAAGTAAGCCGCCTGTGATAATTTTTTTGCGTGGCGCTTAACTTTTTCGGCAAATTTACGATATAAACGATATAGCTTGGATTATGAAACGGATTGAACACGGCGCAGGGCGGCGCGAAAAATCGGAGGTAAAACATTATGATGCGATCTTTGTGGTCGGCGGCTTCGGGCATGATCGGCCAGCAGAAACATATGGACATTGTGGCGCATAATATTGCCAACGTAAACACCTACGGCGGCAAAAAGGTGCGGGCGGAGTTCCAAGACCTTATTTATCAAACGCTCCGCGACGCGGGCGCAGACTCCGGCGCAGACAGCCAATACCCCACAGGCTTGCAAATCGGCCTCGGCACGCGGGTTGCGGCCACTCAGCGTATTTTTACTCAAGGTCCGTTGCAAACTACGGACAATCACACGGATATAGGCATACAAGGCGAAGGGTTCTTCCGCATAGAACTCCCCGACGGTACGATAGGTTACACTCGGGACGGCACCTTTAAGCTCGACTCCAACCGCCGCATGGTTACAACGGACGGTTACCCCTTGGCGGATGGCATAACCATTGACGAATCCGCCCCCGCCGATTCCATTGTCATCGCCGGGGACGGGCAGGTAAGTTGCACTCCCGCCGGCGGCGATCAACAGGCGGTGGGGCAGATAACCTTGGCGCGTTTTGTAAACCCCGCCGGGCTTACCAGCATCGGCAAGAATTTGTTTGTTGTTTCCGCAGCATCCGGGGATGCCATAGAGTCTAACCCCGGCGAAGAAGGAACGGGTACGCTTACGCAAGGCACACTTGAGATGAGCAACGTACAGATTGTTGAAGAGATGGTCGAAATGATTGTTTCGCAACGCGCTTACGAATCAAACTCCAAAGCGGTTATCACTACGGACAGTATGCTTGAAATCGCCAACGGCCTCAAGCGTTAAGGCGATTATGACAAGATTAAAGGGATTTTTGGCAGCCGCTGCGATTTTCTTTGCAGTAGGCTGCTTTTTGTTTGGCGCGTCAAGAGCCGAGGCCTACGGCGGCGGGTTGCAAAAGGACAAATACCCGCAGGTTTTGGTGAAGGAAAACTTTGTTGTTTTGTCCGAACAAAAGCTCAACGAAGAACTGAAAAAAATCGGCGAAACAAGAAAGAGCAAATTGACACTTACCCGCGCCCCGCAAACAATGCGTTGCCCGGCGGGGAAACTGCGGCTCAACGCGACACTGCCCAGGGCTTTGCGCTACAGCGGGCTGAACCCCGTTTATGTTTCGGTGTATGTAAACGAAGAACTTTTTAGAAAAGTCACCTGCTATTATCGGCTGTCGGTTTACGACAAAGTGGTGGTGGCAAATCATGACTTGGCTCTTGAAAAAGAAATTGTCGCCGACGATTTGCGGGTGGACGAGCGGGAAATAGAAGGTCGCGCCGAAGAATATTTGACCGATGTAAAAGACGCTTTCGGCAAAGTTCCCTCGCGGGTAATTAAGGAAGGCACGCCCCTTACCAAAAATATGTTGCAAAACCCTTTGGTGGTGGAGGCGGGCGCGCCGATAAAAATTGTCAGCGACCGTAAAGGCATACGGATAGAAACGGACGGCGTTGCGCTTATGCGCGGGCGCGTGGGTTCAGTCATTCGCGTGCGTAACGCCAACAGCCGCAAGGTAATGCGCGGGCGTATAATCGATGCTTCCACTGTGGAAATTTTGTAGGAGAATACCGATATGAATAAACCTTTGAAGGGAACTGCCCTGTTGCTTGCGGCTGTTTTTGCCGCCGGGCTTTTGGCCGCCCCCGTGGCCGAGGGTAAATCCCTGTGGTCGGACGAAAAAGGCTCATGGAGTTTATACTCCGACCGCAAGGCGCATGGCGTAGGGGATATTTTGACCATTCTCATAAGCGAGCGCACAACCAACACAACGTCCAAATCCAATTCCAACGAAAAGAGCGGCAACGTGGACTTGGGCGTGGGTACGGGGCTGTTTAGCTTTTTGAAAAAAGCCACCGGTGCAAATTACTCGGACAATTTCGAGGCCAACGGTTCATCAACCGCCACCAACCGTTCCACGGGCAACATAACCGTAACGGTTATGGAAGTAGAACCCAACGGCAACATGATTGTTGAAGGCACACAGAGCATTTGGCAGAACAAGGACGAACACAAAATCACACTGCGGGGCATTGTTCGCCAAGACGACGTGTCGGTCAACAACACCGTGCCATCCACCAAAGTTGCCGACGCAACGGTACATTTTGACGGCAAAGGCCCGTTGAACGCCAAACAGCGGCAGGGCATCTTGACGCAGATTTTTAACATCTTGTTCTGACGGCGGCGAGGAGATAATATGAAGCGAAAAAAATTATTGGCGGGATTGTTGGCTTTTTGTTGCGCCGCAAGTTTTAGCATTACGCCCGTTTTTGCCGAAAGCGCGGTGACGCGAATAAAAGACATATCGAAAGTGCAGGGCGTGCGTTCCAACCAACTTATGGGCTACGGAATTGTGGTGGGGCTAAACGGCAGCGGCGACTCAAACAAAACCGTAGAAGTATTGCAATCCGTCACCAATATGTTGAAAAATTTCGGCGTGACAATTAACCAGGACGACTTAAAAACCAAAAACGTGGCGGCGGTGATGGTGACGGCCACTCTGCCTCCCTTTAGCCGCGAAGGCGACACCCTTGACGTAACCGTGTCCTCGATGGGCGATGCCAAGAGTATTCAGGGCGGCACGCTCTTGCAGACGCCCCTACGCGCCGGCAACGGCTCTGTTTACGCCGTGGCGCAGGGCGCGGTGTCTACCGGCGGTTTCACGGCGGGAAACGGCGGCAACACGGCGCAAAAGAATTTCCCCACGGTGGGTCTTACGCCCAACGGCGCGATTGTGGAAAAAACCGTTGAGGACGACTTGGGCGAGGACGGCAGACTTTCCTTGTCGCTTATGAGGGCGGACTTTACCACCGCTTCCCGTGTGGCGGCGGCCATAAATATGCAGTACGGCAACATAGCCCATGCCGGAAATCCGGGGCGCATCGACATAAATGTACCGGGTTATTACCGTAACAACATTGTGGGTTTCGTGGCAAGCATTGAAGAACTCCCGGTGATGCCCGACAATGTGGCGAAAATTATCGTAAACGAACGCACCGGCACCATAGTCATGGGGGGCAACGTTTCCGTGGATGGTTGCGCCATTACTCAAGGCAGCTTAACCATAAAGGTGCAACAGGACAACCAATCCTCCCAGCCCGCGCCCTTTTCCTACGGTAGCACTATGACCACCAGCAACACCGACGTTGAAGCCCAAGAAGCGCCGGGGCATACCATTGTTTTGCCGGCCACCACGCGGGTCAGCGACATAGTGGGGGCGTTAAACGCCGTGGGGGCAACGCCAAGGGAAACAATTTCTATTTTGCAGGCCATGAAAGCGTCGGGTGCGCTTCATGCCGACTTGGAGATAATATGATAAACGCAATTTCTTCCGCCGGAATAATCGGCAACAATAACTTTGCCTCCGTGAGCGAGGCAGCAAGCGACGCAAAATTTGCCCAAATGCTAAAGGACGTGCAAAGAAAAGCCGCCGCCGCCGAAAATAAACACGTCGTAAGCGAAAAAGCCAAAAGCAAAGCCGACGCGAAGTTAAAGGAGGCTTGCAAAGGCTTTGAGGCCATGTTCCTCAACATGATGTATCGCGAAATGCGCGCCACCGTCCCCAAAGACGAATTTTTCGGCGAATCCAATGCCATGAATATTTTTAAGGATATGCGGGACACGGAGCTGACGAAAAAAATCGCCGAAGGCGGCGGCATAGGCCTTGGCGACTTGCTCTATCGCCAACTTGCGCCGACGGTGTTGGCGCAGGAAGAGGCCATGGCAAAGAGCGCCTCTGCGGTGGAACAAAAAAGTTAAGGAAACACTGCATAATTCGTCCGCACCCTTGCCGGGTCTTTTTCCGGCATACTTCGTCATTCCTCCTCAGCGTAGCACCACT
>CAJOQC010000074.1 GCA_905236785.1 uncultured Selenomonadaceae bacterium | reverse complement strand
GGGTATTATCCCTTCCGTGCGGGACAAATACTCAAATGCCTCCACCGCCTCTTCGTCGGTGACGGGCACATAGCGGGCGCGCCCTGTGTCATGAAGGTACGCATGCTCAGGCCCTATGCCGGGGTAATCAAGCCCGGCGGAAATTGAATACACCGGCGCGATTTGTCCGTATTCGTCTTGGCAAAAGTAGGATTTCATGCCATGGAAAATGCCGAGCTTCCCCGTGGCGATGGTGGCGGCGGTTTCAGCCGTGTTTACGCCGCGCCCTGCCGCTTCGCAACCGATAAGTTCCACGGTTTTGTCTTCGATAAAATCATAAAAACTTCCCATTGCATTAGAGCCGCCGCCTACGCAGGCAATTATCATATCCGGCAAGCGGCCTTCCTTTTTTAATATTTCTGCTTTTATCTCCCGCGAGATGACGGCCTGAAAATCCCGCACAATGGTGGGGAAAGGGTGCGGTCCCATAACCGAGCCTAAGCAATAGTGGCTCGTGTCGCTTGTTGCTGTCCATTCCCGCATGGCTTCGGACACGGCATCTTTTAGCGTACCTGTGCCGCTTTTTACGGCGATAACCTCCGCCCCCAAAAGTTTCATGCGGTAGACGTTTAATGCCTGTCGTTTTGTGTCCTCCTCGCCCATATACACCGTGCATTTCATGTTCAAAAGAGCGGCGGCGGTGGCGGTGGCAACGCCGTGTTGCCCTGCGCCGGTTTCGGCAATCAGACGATCTTTGCCCATTTTTTTTGCCAATAAAGCCTGCCCCAACACATTGTTAATTTTATGAGAGCCGGTGTGGTTTAGATCCTCCCGTTTAAGATAAATTTTCGCCCCCTTTAGGTCGGCGGTCATTCTCTCGGCAAAATAAAGCCGCGACGGCCGCCCCGCATATTCGTTCAAAAGTTTTTTTAGCGTACTTTGAAAATCTTCGTCAGTCTTGCACTTTTCGTAGGCGGTTTCCAATTCGATAAGAGCGTTCATCAAGGTTTCGGGTATATATTGCCCGCCATGAATGCCAAACCGCCCCCGGGATTTGTTTTCTGTCATAAGTATTGTCCTTTCGAGATAACTATATCGGTATTTTTTACCGTTGCAACGAAGTCTTTCATTTTTTCGCCGTCTTTTTTGCCGCCCGTTTCTATGCCGGAGCTTACGTCAAGAGCGTAAGGGGCGAGGGCTTTTATCGCTGCGCCGACATTTTGCGCCGTCAAGCCGCCCGCCAAGAAATAATCTCTTTTAACGTCCTTTATCAGCGACCAATCAAAAACATTCCCCACACCCGCCCCTGCATCAAGGAGAATTTTGTCCGCCTTGCTGCCTTTTGCCCGTATAACGTCGGCGGCGCATTTTATGACAAAGGCTTTTATTATCGGATTGTCGGTGATTTTCTTCAGCGCGGCGATATATTCATCCCCTTCGTCGCCATGTAGCTGAACCATGTCGATTATGTTTTCGTCAAGCATAGATTTTATGTTGTTTATGCTCTCGTTTACAAATACGCCCACGGCCTTTATCGGCGGTTTTAGCTTGCTTTTTAGTTCCCGCGCTTTTGGGCGATTGATAAACCGTTTGCTCTTTGGCGCAAAAACAAAACCGACGTAATCGACATTAAGCTCATTGGCGGCGATAATATCTTCGGCGCGGGACAGACCGCAAAATTTTATCTTCGTCATAAACCCTTTAACTCCCGCAATTTGGCTTTTTTGTCCGTCGCTCGCATGAGGGCTTCGCCGACTAAAACGGCATCAGCCTTAATATCGCGGGCGGCTTTTATGTCCTCCGCCGTGGAAATGCCGCTTTCAACGACGAACAAAGTGTCTTTTGGCGCAACATTTCTAAGGCTCAAGCTGTTGTTGATGTCTACGGAAAAATCCTTGAGGTTGCGGTTGTTTACGCCGATTATTTTTGCCCCGGCTTTGGCGGCGGTTTCGATTTCGCCCGCATCATGCGCTTCGGTAAGAACCGACAACCCCAAGCCCTTGGCGACGGACAAGTATTCTTTTAGCTCCTTGGCGCTTAGTATGGACACAATCAGCAATATTGCCGCCGCCCCCAGAACTTTCGCCTCGTAAATCATGTATTCGTCAACGATAAAATCTTTCCGCAACACAGGCAAGGTTACGGCGGCGGCAATTTCTTCAAGGTAACGGGCATCGCCCAAGAACCATTTTGGTTCGGTCAAAACAGAAATTGCATCCGCCCCTGCCGCCTCGTATTCTTTGGCAATTTCCAAATAAGGAAATTTGGCGGCAATAAGCCCCTTTGACGGGGAGGCTTTTTTACATTCGCATATAAAGGAAAGCCCGTCTTTTTTCAGCTGTTCTTCAAAGGGAAAATTTCCTTTGGACATTGATAAGGCTCGCGTTTTCATTTCGGCAAGGGTGCATTTGTTTTTGGCCGCCGCCGTGCGTTCGCGGGCATGGTCGGCAAGCTCTTCTAAGATGTTCATTATGCATCCTCCGCGTTGCTCATTTCGATAAATTTTTCCAAAGTAGCCGTTGCTTTGCCGCTGTCGATAATTTCTGCCGCAAGCGCAACTCCTTCTTTAAGCGCAGCCGTTTTGCCGCCGATATAAAGAGCCGCCCCTGCGTTCATAAGCACCGCATTTCTTTTGTGTCCTTGTTCGCCCCCTAAGATATTGCGGGTAGTTGCGGCGTTTTCCGTCGGCGAGCCGCCCGTCAAATCCTCGCGGCGGCAACGAGAGAAACCGAAATCTTCGGGGGAAATAACATAGGTTTTAATCCAGCCATCTTTTACTTCGCAGACCGTAGTGGGAGCGCAAAGAGAAATCTCGTCCAGTTTGTCCTGCCCGTAGACCACCATGGCACGTTTTACGCCTAAATTTGTCAAAACCTGCGCCAAAGGAACCACCAAGTATTCGTCGTACACCCCCAAAAGCTGAAAGGACGGCGAAGCGGGATTGGTCAAAGGGCCTAAAATGTTAAACACGGTGCGAAATCCAAGCTCTTTTCTTATCGCCCCCACATATTTCATAGACGTGTGATATTGTTGGGCAAAGAAGAAACACATACCGACTTCCTTAAGAAGTTTGCGACACATGGCGGGGCTTTGGCAAATGTTTACTCCCAATGCTTCCAGACAATCGGCCGTGCCGCATTTAGATGAGGCGGCGCGGTTGCCATGTTTTGCCACTTTTAAGCCGCCCGCCGCCGCCACAAAGGAGGCGGTGGTCGAGATGTTGAAACTTTGGGCGTTATCGCCCCCCGTCCCCACGATGTCCATAACCTCAAAATCCGTTTCGACTTTCGTGGCGTGGGCGCGCATTGCCGCCGCGCAACCGGCTATTTCGTCCGTGGTTTCCGCTCGTGCGCTTTTGGTTGACAAAGCCGCCAAAAAAGCCGCGTTCTGCGTCGGCGATGTTTCGCCGTTCATTATTTCGTTCATGACCATGTATGCTTCGTCATAGGTTAAATCTTCTTTGCTGACGATTTTTACTATCGCTTGTTCTATCATGATTATTCGCTCCTTTTGAGGTATAATATAATGGAAGGAAACATAAAAAATATTAACACAAAAAATTTTTCATCATGGTTTTTCCGTCCGGTGTCATAACGGATTCGGGGTGGAACTGTACGCCGCAAACGGGTAAATTTTCATGTTGCACCGCCATTATTTCGCCGTCGTCGGCTGTCGCCGTCACCTTTAGACACGCAGGGAGCGTGTCCTTGTCGGCGGCAAGTGAATGATAGCGGGCAACCTTTAACTTTTTGGGGCAATTCTTAAACAAATTATTGTCGTCAAAAACGGTGATAAGGGACTGTTTGCCATGCATTAACTTTTTGGCATGAATTATTTTCCCGCCAAAGGCGGCGCAAATTGCCTGAAATCCCAAGCAAACGCCCAATATGGGAATTTTGCCGCCAAGCTCTTTTATGACGTTTATTATTATCCCCGCATTTTCCGGCCGCCCCGGGCCGGGGGATATAATTATCCGCGAAGGATTAAGCCGGTCTATTTCCTCAACGGTCATTTCATCGTTTCGTATCACCTTTATGTTTGGATTGATTTCCCCTGCAAGCTGATAGAGGTTATAAGAAAAGCTGTCGTAATTGTCTATGAGCAATATCATTTATATTCCTCCGCTTCTTCGGCAAGTGTTAGGGCGTTTATCACTGCTTTGGCTTTGTTGATACATTCTTCGTATTCTTTTTGCGGTTCGGAATCGGCCACTATTCCCGCGCCGCTTCTTACGAATACGCGGCCGTTTTTCTTGTAGGCGATACGAATGGCAATGCAGGTGTCCATATTGCCGGTAAAATCTATATAACCTATCGCGCCGCCGTAGATGCCTCGTTTGTTGCCCTCCAATTCGCCGATTAGTTGGCAGGCGCGAATTTTCGGCGCGCCGGATAACGTCCCCGCCGGCAACACCGCCGTTATCGCGTCCAAAGCGTCATACCGTGGGGAAATTTTCCCTCGCACGGTTGAGCCTATGTGCATTACATGAGAAAATTTTTCGATGCTGTGATATCTTTCCACTGCCACCGAGCCGAACTCGCTGATTTTTCCCAAATCGTTGCGTCCCAAATCAACCAGCATATTGTGTTCGGCAAGCTCCTTTTCGTCCGCAAGAAGCTCTTTTTGCAGGGCAATATCCTCTTCGTTGGTCTTGCCCCGAGGTCGCGTCCCCGCCAAGGGGAATGTGTGCAAAATGCCGTCTTGCAGTTTAACCAAAGTTTCCGGCGACGCGCCCGCAACTTCAACATCAAGCCCCGAAAAATAAAACATATATGGGGAAGGGTTAATCGTCCGCAACATTCTGTAGGTGTTTAGCAAACTGCCTTCAAAGGGTGCGCTTAAACGGTTCGACAGCACAATTTGAAATATATCTCCTTCGTAAATGTATTCTTTTGCCTTTTTTACCATGGAGCAAAATTCGTCTTTGGCAAAAAGCGGCGTTATTTCCCCCGTTAGTTTGCCCGTCGTGTCATTGGTCTTGCCGCCGGTTTTCAGCAAGCGGGCGAGGCGAATGATTTCCTTTTCGGCTCGTTGATATTCTTCGTCGATGTTGCCATTAAGTTTTATGTTGACGATGAGAATAATTTTTTGCCGCGCATTGTCAAAGGCGATAACCTTATCAAAGAGCATTAAATCAATATCGCGAAAAGCGTCCGTATCTTTAACGGGGCAACGGGCGGATTTTTCGCCGTAGCCAAAGAAGTCATAGGCAAAATAGCCGACCAATCCACCGGTGAAGGGGGGCAAATACGAAAGACGCGGGCTTTTGTATTTGTCCAAAATTTCCCGTATGAATTTTGCGGGGTTGTCGGTTTTTGTTTTTAGCTTATCCGACACAAATTTGCCGTTTACGCAGGTGATTTCCGTTTTCGGTTCAAAACCCAAAAAAGTAAACCGCCCCCATTTGTCGCTTGATTGCGCCGACTCCAACATAAAGCAATGATCGGAGGCGTTCTTTAGAATTTTCATGGTCTCAATGGGCGTGATAAAGTCCGACAAAATTTCCGCGCTTACGGGGAATATGTTGTACTTGCCCGTTTTAGCCGCTTGAGTTATTACGTTGATGTCAGGTAAAATTTTCATACGCTCCTCCTTTGTTGGTATTCCGTCAAAAGGAGCGCAAAACAAAAACGTCCTTGACGGAATGAAACATACATTCCTTCAAGGACGAATAATTATCCGCGGTGCCACCTTGATTCACGACTAAAGCCGTGCGCTTGACGGAGTACCATCATACCCCCGGCAACTGACGCATACCCACGCGTCGCAGAATACTACGCAAAATTTGCATTTCCTCTGCGCCCTCGGCGGTCCATTTGACTAAAGTGTTTCTCGCCCGACTCTCAGCAACGCGGGTTCTCTGTAGAGGCATCAAAAGACGTTATCTCCGCTTCAACGGTTTGTGTCGCTATTTTGGCATAAAATTTTCTGTTTGTCAATAATTTTGTTTTTGCATAATATCTTACAGTGCATTTTTCTTGTAATGCACTGTATTGAATTTTGGGATGGCGGTATTTTTTATGGTTTTTCATTTTATAATATGATAATATAAAAAAGGAGGGAATATTTATGAAATTTGATTTTCAAGCGAAATTCGTCACACTTGCAGGAGGATTATTGCTTTTGGTAATAAGTATGTTTATACTTTATCATGGTGAGCAAAGTAAGACTCCTGAATATGCCGTCCGAGCGATAACAGAAGCCATTGACGGCAAAGACGAAAAAACTTTTGCCAAATATGTTGACATAGACTCCGTAATCGCCAGCGGTTACGATGATTTTACCGCAGGCGGCCTCAGCGAACCGACGGAGGGCGAAGCCTACGCCGCGCTGAAAGAGTTTGGACTTTTGATAAAAGAGCCTCTGTCGGCAAGTTTTAAGTCTGCCGTAACGGAGTATGTAAAAACAGGCGAGTGGACAACGAGCACAGAGGACGGCATAGACCGAACGAAACTTGCCTCCCGCTTGGGGCTGTTGGATGTTGCCTTTGCGGGCTTTACGGACGGCGCGGAAGTTGACCGCGAAAACGGCGCGGCGCAGGTGTCGGCGCGGGTGAAGGCAAAACCAACGGGCGAAGAATTTGACCTAAAAATAAAATTCGCCGATGAAAAAGGCGTGTGGCGAGCGAAGGAAGTAACCAACCTTGGGGAGTATATGGCTTTCATAAACGGGCTAAAACGCCGACAAATGACGGATTATATGGAGAAAACAGAAAGCATCGCCGCCAAACACGACAAGAATATGCGCGAAGCCGAGTTTGAATTTCAAAGAATTTTGGCGGCGGGCAGTTTGGGAAAAGAATTGACCCGCAGCGAATTAAAAGACTTGATGCAAAAGGTAATAAAAAAAGACTGGCAAGAACGCAAAGAGGAACTGGCCGCACTGCAAGCGCCGCGTGAAGCTGCGGATTTGGAACGGCTACTCCTTAGAATTTGCGATTTGCGAATAGCCTATGCTGACGGCTATGCAAATTGGCTCGACGACAAAAAGGTGGCCACAATCCGCGATGCGCAGACAAATCTGAAACAGGCCGATACATTGGCCGAGGAAGCGGCGGCTTTAATTAAACGTATTCAAAAAGACAGGTGAGAAGTTTGAAAGATAACGAAGTTTTCGACGGCAAAAACAATGAGCCGCCCATGTCATTTTACGTCGGAAAACGGGCGGGGGATTTTTACCCCGTAAACGACGTGGGCGAAGGCGAAGAACCTACGCGAATACTGCCGAAGATACAAGGCAACGAAGAACCGACGAGCAAAGAAACGTCCGAGGCAATACACGAGGAAATACAAGAGGAATCGACGGACGAAATTTTACCGACCTACACCAAAAACACCGTCCGCGAAATCGACCGTTTGCCTCCCGAATACTTTGCGGGCGGTAGGAAAAAGCCCGCAAAGAAACGGCTCTTTACGCCGAAACTTTCTTTCGGCGCGGGGGCAAAGGTAGGGTTATTTATACTGTTTTTTGCTTTTGCCGCAGGTGCGGGCTTTTTGGCGGCGGGCTATGCGCGGGAAAACTCCGCCGAAACCCTAAACCATCGCGAGGAACGGCGACAGGCTCTAAACACGAGGCAAAAGGAAATCGCCGACCGCGAAGCCGAACTTATACGGGAACAACAACGCTTAGAGGCCGAAACAAAAATTTTGGAGGCGCGAAAGGAAGCCCTTGCCAAAGAAGAAAATCGCTTGACGGGCAAAACGGAACAGCTCTATGCCGATAAATCCGACAGTTTCTTCGGGCGGCTTTTGGACAAGGTAACGGGCAAGGAAAAGGAACGCCAAGAATCCATAATCGAAAACGAACGCCAAAAAGAGGCGGCAATAAAGGACGGCGACGAAGCCGACCGCGCTCTGAAAAATGCCCGCGAGGCTTTGGACGAAGTGAACGAAAAATTGGCGGCGGCGCAGGAAATGAAAAAAGATCTTGACACCGTAAAAAGACAGGTGGAAGCTGCCTATGTGGAGAACAAAGACACGATTGATGCGGCGGTTTACTACATAAAATCCGGCGCAAAAGCCGTGAAAGAATTGGTAAGCGACAAGAACGACGAGGAAACAAAAGAGTAATAAAATGAAAAAATCAGCAAGAATTATAGCTATGCTGTTCCTGTGCCTTGCGGCTTTGGGTTGCGGCGCGGGCGAAAAAAACGACGAGAAATTGGTTATCGGTCTTATGCCCGATGTGGATTCCGTACCCTTTATCGTGGCGAAGGAAAAAGGTTTTTTCGCTGAGGAAGGCGTAAATGCGGAACTTATACAGTTTAAGAGTGCCCAAGAACGGGACAGCGCGTTGCAAAGCGGCAACATAGACGGCGCGGTGAGCGACCTTTTGGCGGTGTGCTTTGCCAAAGACGGGGGCTTTGACACGGCGGCAATCGCCGCAACGGAGGGCAACTATTGCTTGGTGGCCAAAAACGCCGCAAATATGGAGAATCTTGCGGGGGACGTGGCAATTTCCAAAAACACCATAATAGAATACGCCCTTGACAGCATTTTGGCGAAGGAAAATATGGATGGGCGCGGCATAAACAAGGTGATAGTCCCGCAAATTCCCGTGCGTTTGCAGATGTTGCAAACAGGGCAAATCGAAGCGGCGCTCCTACCCGAACCTATGGCCTCCGTTGCCGTGGGCGAAGGGGCAACGAACGTGGCCGACGCTAAAACCCTCGGCATAAACCCCGGCGTAATAATGGCGACAAAAAAAGCCGCCGCCGAGAAAAAAGCCGCACTGACCGCAATGCTTCGCGCTTACAACAAGGCGGCGGATTACCTAAACAACACGCCGCAGGACGAATATATCGACATGGTGACGGAAAAATCTGCTTTCCCCCCAGCCGCTCGCCAAACGCTTAACCTTCCCCAATATCGTCACGCCGAACTGCCCCCGAAGGAAGAAGTAACCTCCGTGGTCAAGTGGCTAAAGGGCAAGGATCTCATAAAAAACACTTACGACTACGACGATATTGTTGTTAATGTGCTTGATTAAGCGGTTGATGTTTAGCCCCGCAGGAGGCTTTTGGCTATGAGTTTTTACATAGAGGCAAAGAACATTGTCGCTCGCTACGACGACACCGAAGTTTTGGAAAACGTGTCTCTTGCGGCGGAAAAAGGCTCGACCTGCGCCGTGCTGGGCGCGTCCGGTTGCGGCAAGTCCACTCTGCTTAAAATTATCGCGGGGCTAAAAAAAGCCACCTCGGGGGAAGTCTTTATTGCCGGGAAAAAACGTGATGCCAAACAAAACGACATCGGCTTTATGCCGCAAAACTACGGCTTGTTGCCATGGCAAACGGTGCGGGACAATATCCTTTTGCCATGGCGAATAAAAGGCGGCAAAAAAAAGCCCCCCGCCGAAAACTTAGACGAACTTATTGAGCGGCTGGGCATAGCGGATGTGGTGGAGCGTTTTCCGGCGGAACTTAGCGGCGGGCAACAACAACGAGTGGCGTTGGCGCGGGCTTTTTTTTTCGCCCCGCAACTGCTCCTTATGGACGAACCTTTTTCCGCACTTGATGCCATAACCCGCGAAGATATGCAGGGCGTTTTTCTTGATTTGTGGAAAAACCGCGACATAACCACCATATTGGTTACTCATGACGTTGAAGAAGCTGTTGTGTTGGGGCGGCAAATTGTCATTATGGCGAAAAACCCGGGGCGAATAGATCAAAGCATAACAAATCCCCTTTTTGGCAAACCGCGGGACAGCGCGGAATTTTTTGAATTTTGCCAAGGGATAAGAAACCGAATAAAAAGGACGATGACAAACAGATTTAATGAAGGCGAAAATTTATGCGAATAGGTAAGTCGGCCTTTTTGGGGGCGTTTGTTGTTTTCACCGCATGGTTTTTGGCGGCGGCCATATTGCAAACGCCGGCCGTTCCTTCGCCTGCGGCGGCTTTTTCGCGCTTGGCGGCGATTTTTAACGGTAGTCTTTCGCTTCATGCGGGGGCGAGCCTTTTTCGCGTGGCGGCGGGGCTGGCGGCGGCTCTTGCGGTGGGCTTTCCTGTCGGGGTTTTGATGGGCTATGATAAAAAAATCGACAAACTGATTTCTCCCGTGGTGTACCTATGCTACCCTGTGCCGAAAATAGCTTTGTTGCCCGTGTTGATGTTGCTTTTCGGCATCGGCGAAATTTCCAAAATCGCTCTGATATTTTTAATTGTGGTTTTTCAGGTGATTGTTTCGGTGCGGGACGCAACTTGCAACATCGAACCGCAGTTTTTTTTCCCGCTCTACTCCTTGGGCGCGTCCTTCGGGGATATTTTCCGCGAAGTCCTGTTGCCGGCGGTGTTGCCGCAACTTATAACCGCCCTTCGTTTGGCTCTGGGTACGGCGGTGTCGGTGCTGTTTTTTGCCGAAACTTACGGAACTCAGCTCGGCATGGGATATTTTATAACAGACGCTTGGATGCGGGTCAATTATCTTGATATGTATGCGGGCATCATAATGCTGGCGTTAATGGGGCTTCTGCTCTTTGCGCTGTTGGACATGGCAGAACGCCTCGCCTGCCCGTGGCAAAATAAATAAGGTTAATAAAAATCTATTCGGAAGTGTGACGATATGAAAAAAATTGCGGCGGTTTTGACGGCGACGGCGTTTTTGTTTACTTGCGGCTCGGCTTTGGCAAAGGAAAACAAAAACACCGCCCTGCAAAACATAAAGGACAGAAGCAAACGAACCGTAAGGATAAAAAAAGCCAACCAAACAAAACATTCAACCACCCAAAAGGATGAGCGCAAAAAGGAAGAGCGGAAAAACACCGCCGTCGAAATTCGTTTGGGGCAACTTAAAAATGGCAAACGAATAATAAAGACCATAAGCCTCGAAGATTATCTAAGAAACGTGGTGCCGAAAGAATGTCCGCCGACATGGAACGAAAACGCGCTAAAGGCGCAGGCGGTGGCGGCGCGAACCTTCGCCCTGAAAAATATCGGGCGGCATGGCGGCGAAGGCTTTGACCTTTGCGACAGCACTCATTGCCAGCTCTACGACGAAAGCAGCCATACCCCTGCCACCGACCGCGTCGTGGCCGCCACACGCGGCGAAGTTATAACCTATGGCGGCCAGCTTATAAACGCAGTCTTTCACACGGATTCGGGAGGAATGACGGAGGGCAGTGCGGAGGTTTGGGGGGCGGCTGCGCCATATCTTGCGCCGGTGCGGGAACAAAAACAAAACACAAGCCCATGGACAAAGAAAATCCATCTTGATTCCTTTGCCAAAACATTGGGGCTTAAAGAGGCGACCAAAACGGAACTTAGCCCGCTTACCGTAGGGAAAAAAGCCGCCGACCGCAGCGCGTCAGGGCGTGTGAGAACCGTAAAAATTCATGGCAAAGCGTCGGACAAAAAGTCTGCCGAAACAGTAAAGACCATAACGGGGGGCGAAATGCGAAAATTGTTCGCATTGCCTTCCACGCTGTTCGATATTAAAATTGTGGGTGCGGAGGTTGTGTTTACGGGTTACGGCGCAGGGCATGGCGTCGGCATGAGTCAAAACGGAATGAACGAACTGTCCAAAAACATGGACTACCGCGCAATTTTGGCATTTTATTATAAAGGAACAAAAACCGAAAAGAGATATTGATTATGTTGGTTGACGATTTTGATTATTTTTTGCCGCCGGAACTTATCGCTCAAACGCCTGCGGCGGCGCGGGACGGCTCGCGGCTTATGACCCTTGACGCAACGCGAAAAACCATAACCCACGGGCATTTTTACGATCTGCCCGAATTTTTGCGCGAAGGGGATGCCCTTATATTTAACGACACACGGGTTATCCCGGCGCGGCTTATGGGCAAAAAGGACAAAACCGGCGGCAGGGCGGAAGTGTTCCTTCTCCGAAGGCTCGATTCATGCCGCTGGGAAACATTGGTAAAACCCGGCAAGAAACTTGGCGAAGGGGCAAAGATTGTCTTTGGCGAGGAACTTTCATGCACGGTGGAGGCGCGGACGGATTTTGGCGGTCGGGTGGTGAAATTTTCCTACGATGGGATTTTTGAGGAAATTTTAGACAGATTGGGCAAAATACCACTGCCCCCTTATATTCACGAAGAATTGGCGGACAGAGAACGATACCAAACGGTGTACTCCCGGGAAAAGGGTTCGGCAGCCGCGCCCACGGCGGGGCTTCACTTCACCGAGGAACTGTTGGCAAAATTGAAAAACCAAGGGGTAAACTTGGGCTTTGTTACGCTTCATGTGGGCTTGGGGACATTTCGCCCCGTCAACGTCGAAACGGTGGAAGACCATGTTATGCACGGCGAATGGTTCAGCTTGCCCGAAGAAACCGCCCGACTTATAAATGACACCAAGGCGGCGGGCAAACGAGTGGTGGCCGTGGGGACAACCACGGTGCGAACGCTTGAAACAGCGGCGGCAAAAGAATACCCCTTAAAAGGGGCAAGCGGCGTGACGAACATTTTCATTTATCCGGGGTTTAACTACAAGGTGGTGGATGCCCTTGTGACCAATTTTCACCTGCCGAAGTCAACGCTTATAATGCTTGTGAGCGCTTTTGCCGGCCGTGAGTTTGTGCTGGAGGCATATAAAGAGGCGGTGCGGGAAAAATATCGGTTTTTCTCCTTTGGGGACGCTATGTTTTTGCACAGGTAATCTTGCCGAAGATGAGTTTTTGGTATAAAATAACAGACAACAGGCGCGACGGAAGGAGCTTATATATGAAGAAAAAAATTGCGGCTTTTTTGGCGGCTACCGTGCTTTTTGCTTCGGCGGCGACGGCGAATGCGGCGGCGTGGTACTGGCTCGGTTCTACGGATAAATACAACAAACTCTTTGACCCCGCCTCCGTAAAGGTGGTTCGCGAGGCAAAATCGACCAAAGGAAGCGTGGCGACGCAGATAGAGGCGTGGACAAAGACGACCTACAGCTACGCAGGTGCGGAAGAAACCATAAAAAATTACGGCATAGCCGACGTTGTGCCGAACCCGGCGCAACTTGCCTACAGTTTGGCGCGGGTGTCCGTAAACCCGCAAAACAGAACAATCCGCTGTCTGCAGGAAAATTTTTACAACGCAGACAATCAGGTGATATGGTCGCGGGCGGAGGGCAACGAAAAGGAGGTAAATTCCCGTGAATTTGACGAGGATTTTTACACCGCCATCGTTGACGAAGTATTCCGCTTGGGGGAGACGGCGCGGCGAAAAGCCGAAGACCGCTGGATTACCCTCTATGAGGAGGAAAACGCCGCCGGGGACAAAACGGTGTTAAAGGCCGATACCACCACCATGCGCATGAAGGATACCAACCTTGTACTGTGGGAATGGTACGAACACAAAACAGCTTCGGGGCAAACGGAGATTAAATTCATGAAAAAATCCGTCAACCTTGAGGCCGGCACGGAAAAGGTGCTTTCGGGCAAATATTGGAGCGCGACAACTCGCTGGCAGGACTTATACGACGATATGGACGGCAAATACCGCCCGATAGGGGAAACCTCGCCGGATTATAAGGGGCTTATGCGTCTTCGCGCCTTTGCCAAGGGTTATTCCACATGGGTCAATCGCTATTCGTTAAAGTAGGTTCTTTATGCCGATAAAAATACCGAACAATTTGCCCGCCGCCCGTATCTTAGATGGGGAAAATATTTTCGTTATGGATGCCGAGCGGGCGTACAGCCAAGACATTCGCCCCCTTAGGATACTGATATTAAACCTCATGCCCATAAAGTACGTTACGGAAACGCAACTGTTGCGGCTGTTGGGCAATACGCCGTTGCAGGTTGAGGTTGATTTTATCTATACGGAGTCCTATGTGCCGAGCCATACGCCGCAGGATTATTTGGCGGAGTTTTACGGCACGTTTGCCGAGGTGCGCCACAAAAAATACGACGGATTTATAATAACCGGCGCACCGGTGGAGAATTACGACTTTGAGGACGTGGCCTATTGGGACGAAATAACGGAGATTATGGAGTGGAGCAAAACCCATGCATATTCTGCCTTTCATATCTGTTGGGGGGCGCAGGCGGGGCTTTATTATCACTATGGCATAAAAAAACGGCGGTATTCCGAGAAAATATCGGGCATTTACCGTCATCATCCCTGCGTTCGCCACGAAAAACTCCTGCGGGGGTTTGACGATGAGTTCTATGTGCCGCATTCAAGATTTACCGGCACGGAAAAGGCCGACATATTAAAAGTGCCGGAGCTTACCATCTTGGCAGATTCTGACGAAGCGGCGGGGGTTTACATAGTTGCCAATCTTGAGGCGCGGCAGTTTTTCATTACGGGACACGCGGAATACGATCCGTTGACGCTAAAGCAAGAATATGAACGGGACATAAAAGCGGGGTTAAACCCGAAAGTACCCATAAATTATTTTCCAGACGACGACCCTAACCGATACCCGATAGTCCGTTGGCGGAGCGTGGCGCATTTGTTATTTGCCAACTGGCTCAACTATTACGTTTACCAAGAAACGCCATACGAACTTGACGAACTTTACAAGGAAAACAAGGAATACTAAGTTTATAGCAAAATTTTCGGCTATAGTATCGTATAAAGGAGAAATGTAAATGAAACGGTGGAAGAAAATATTGGCGGCGGGCGTCGCGGCGTTGTTTTTTTCGGGCGGCGCGACGCAGGCCGTGGGCAGGGACGTGCCAAAGGATATATTTGAATGGGTGCAGTCCACGTCCATGGCGGGGTATTATTTTAACCGCGAACAGATAGTTTACGGCAAAAAAGACGGGTTTATGGACTTAAACACCCTCATAGTGCCTACCATACGAATATACAGCGACAAACAAATAGAGGACGTTGTGCAAAAACGTCGTTGGCGCATGGAAAAATTGGACGGCTACGACAAACTGGTGGGGGCGGCGGACTACCTGCGCTTTGATTTGGCGGCGGGAACGGTGGTTGTCACCGAACACGACGACCTTGATATGAACTGGTGGCCTCTAAGTAAAGTGACGAACAACAAAGAAGTCATAAAAATCGCCGATTTGCCTGAAAAGAAAGTGGACGGGATTTTTTATCGCAGTATACTAAAATGGGCGGCGGAACACCAAGAGGACATAATAAAACATACGGAAAGAACCGGCTTAAAGCTCTCCCCCGCCGATAAACAGCGAATAGAAGAGGCCAAGAACCCGCCGCCGGAGGACAAAAAGAGCAAGAAGAAAAAGAAGAAGAAAAAGGTTAAACAGACGGAAAAGACCGAACAGGCCGACCAAAAGAAATGAGATAAGAATTTATGGACTTAGATTTTCATTACGGCACGATATATGTATTGTCCCGTTGGGCGAAATTTTGCAGCGCGAACGCGCAAATTATCGCCACGAGTTCTCAGCTTGTGGATGACAATTTTGACACTAATCCTTTTTCCGATGCGGAGGAAGAACGAAACATCAAAGAAGGCGTTCACGTTCGCTATTCCTGCCAAAATATCTGGGGCAACGTCACCGGCAAGGGAAATGGCGAAATTTGGATTCCCTTCCACTTTTTGCCCGGCCTCACCGGGGACACGGATGAAGACAAACTTGTCTGCAAGAAACACAGCGTCTTGTCCGAGGCTCTAAAGGCACGGCTTTTGGACACCGGCCTTGACAATTCTGATTTTGCTTTTAAGCTTGGCATAGGTCTGCACGTTTTTGCCGACACATGGGCGCATCAGGAATTTGCAGGCATTAACAACACGCTAAACAAGGTGCAAAATTTGATTTTTGCCACCCAAGGCTCGTTGCTCCAGAATGTTTTGAGCGAATTGGTGGGGGCGTCCTCGGTGGTCAGCAAGGTTTTGGACGAAATTATGCCCTTAGGTCATGCGGCGGCGGTGCATTGCCCGGATATGCCTTATTTATGGTGGAAAAGCGGCGAGCGGTTTACCGACGGCCGCAAGAATTGGGACGAATTTTTGGAGGCCGCCGAAGAATGTTTCTGCATTTTGCAACAGGTGAGTTGCGAACCGGTGACGGGGTTAAGTGACAGCCAAAGAAAACTCCTTGTGCGCTGTTTTAAGGGTATCCAGTCGGAGGACATCAACGAACGCTATAACGAGTGGTTAAAGCGTATCCACGAAAATTATTTTCAAATCGAGGACTTTGACGACAACGACGCGCATACGGCCTATAGCACGGGAACTATATTCGCTGATATGAATTTCCGCCGTCAGTTCTATGACGAGATTAACGCTCATTTTGACTGGGTGCGGGGCAAACTTGAAGAAAATGACATATATGTCCTAAAAAGCGAGCCGATTTACTGATATGAAAAAATATATTTCCCTTGACATCGGCGGTACAAGTATAAAACATGGCTTGCTTGACGAACGGGGCAATATTTTGCTGAAAGGAACAACGCCGTCGGCGGCCAAAATTGCGGGCGGCACGGCGCAACGGGCGGTGCAGGTCGTAAAAGGCTATCTGCAAGAACACAAGGCGGCGGGGGTGGCGGTTTCTTCGCCGGGGCTGATTGACCCTGCGGCGGGCAAGGTGATTTTTGCGGGGGATAATTTTACCGATTACGGCGGCACGGAACTAAAAAAAATCGTGGAGACGGAGTGCGGTTTGCCCTGCGAAGTTATAAATGATGCCAACGCCGCCGCCTTTGCGGAGTATTCTTTCGGCGCAGGATGCGGCGCAAAATCCATGTATTTTGTCATCGTCGGCACGGGGGTTGGCGGCGCGTTTATATATAATGGTGAAGTCGTGGCCGGATCCGGTTTTGCCGCCGGCGAAATCGGTTTTATGCCGACGGCGGAGGGCAAGCGTTTTGAAGAACTTGCCTCCACAGCCGCCGCCCTTGGGTTTTACCGCGAGAAAACCAAAACCGCCGACAGCGCGATTGACGGCGAGATGTTGTTTTGCGCCGCTCAAGAGGGGGACAAAACGGCTAAAACCGCCCTCTTACGCATGGCAAAATATTTGGCGGCGGGTTTAGCGAACATTTCCTGTGTCGTAAACCCCGAAATTATTGTTTTGGGTGGCGGCATAATGAGCCGCGCCGATTATTTTCGCCCGTTAATCAATCGTGAATATCGCGCCTTGTTGCCGGAGTTTTTTACGCAAAACACTCGCCTTGAATTTGCCAAGCTGAAAAACGACGCGGGAATGATAGGCGCGTTGGCGTATTTTTTGAGCAAAAGATGCGCCGAAGGGGCGTAGGAGAATATAAAGCCATTAAAAGTAAACAGTCGAGGTAAATGTTTTGCATATTGTTTTAATTGAGCCGCAAATACCGGGGAACACCGGCAATATAGCGCGGCTTTGCGCGGCGGCGGATATGGAGTTGCACCTTGTAAAGCCCTTGGGGTTTTCAACCGACGACAAACACCTAAAGCGGGCGGGGCTTGACTATTGGCATTTGGTGAAGGTAACGGAACACGAAAATTTTGCCGAGGTTCAAGAGCTTCTTTTGGGAAGCAATTTTTATTTTCTCTCCACCAAGGCGAAAAAGGCGTACACCGAAGTTAATTACACAGCAAGGGATGTGCTGGTTTTCGGCAAGGAAACGGCGGGTATTGACGAAAAAATTTTGGCGCAAAATTGGGACTGTTGCATGAGGATTCCCATGAAAGAGGGGGCGCGTTCCATAAACCTAAGTAACGCTGTGGCCATTGTGGCATACGAGGCCATGCGACAGATAAATTTTGCGGGATTGGATATAAAAGGCGGCGGAGTCGCCGCCTTGTGACGGGTTACGGAGTATGATTAACGAGGAATTTACGGCGGCGGTGCGAGGCGTTTTGCCCGCCGACAGAATAATACTAAACGCTCCCATGCGCGAAT
>CAJOQC010000073.1 GCA_905236785.1 uncultured Selenomonadaceae bacterium | reverse complement strand
GCTCTATATCAAGTGTTGTGGTGTGGCATAGGAAAAAATTCCAATGCCACACCACAACACTTGACATAGAGCCATTTTAATTGAAAAGTAGTATCACATTTTTCCTATTGTCGCCGCATATACTGCGAATCTGTTCGTTCCGTCAAGTTCCAAAACATCGTTCAACTTATTGTCAAAAAATTCCCCCATGGCGCATACGCCTATACTCGTTGTGTAACCGGCAAGGTATAAATTTTGACATACATGACCTGCATCCAAAAATACATACCGATAACCCCTTGCACCAAATTTTGCCGTCATTTTTGACATATTCGCCGCCCATACGAATGTGACCGCGCTGTTTTGTACCATTTGAAATTTTTTGAAGCTTGCCGTAAATTTGTCGGCAATATCCTCTTTGGCCGCTATAAATTGCAATTTGTGTTCCTCGGCCAAAAAGCGGTACAAACCTGCGTTTATGCCCTCAACTCGTTGCAAATAAAGAAACGTGTCAAAAACATGGCGGCTACCTGCCGACGGCACGGTGCGACGGGTGATGCCGTTTGGCAAAATTGCTTTTACTCCCTGGGTACACCACAGCAAATAGGAAAGTTCCTCCCGTGTCAGTTTTTCGGCGGAATATTGTCGCACCGTGGCGCGAAGTTCTGATAGTTCCAAAAAATTTACGAGCTTGTCCGGCAAAGTCTCCGGCGCGGGTAAAGCTGTTTTCTCGCCGCCCTCGGCAAAATTGTCGAGGGTGGGTTGCACAAATTCCGGCGGTTTGCTGTTTTGAGCGGAAGTTGCCGATAAAAAATTTCTGATAATGTTGTCTGTTTCCATTGTAAACCTTCATATTATTACATATCCGGTCTTTCGCCGGTTTTACCGGTAAATTTGTGGTATTTTCCGCCTTTACGACGGTTCATCAGTTCTCCGAAGAGGTCTTCGGGGCGAATGTTATGGAAAGCCAAGAGAACCAAACAGTGATACCACAAATCCCCCATTTCATAGAGAATATCGGCGCGAACCTGGTTTTTTGAAGCCAATATTGTTTCTACAGCCTCTTCGCCGACTTTCTTGAGGATTTTGTCCTGCCCTTTTTCAAAAAGATAATTTGTATACGAGCCTTCTACGGGTCTTAATTGCCTGTCCTTAATAACTTCGTAAAGCTCTGCAAGAATGTTCATAGGCATATTCTGCGGTTCGTCTTCCACAAGTGCAACATCCTTGCCCGTTGCGCCAAACATTCGCCGACCGGCGAAACAAGAATAACTGCCGGTATGGCAAGCAACGCCGGTTTGATGCACCTTGACAAGAAGCGTGTCGCCGTCGCAGTCATGAGAAATTTCCGTCACCTGTTGTACGTTGCCGGAGGTTTCTCCTTTTTTCCACAGCTTTTTGCGACTGCGACTGTAAAAATGAGTGTAACCTGTTTCAATGGTCTTTTTGAGAGACTCTTCGTTCATATAGGCAAGCATCAACACCTGACCGCTTTCTTCCTGTACTATGGCCGGAACAAGCCCTCTTTCGTCAAATTTCACCGCCGAAATATCAACTTCAACTTTCATTAAAATCTAACCTCCAATCCCCGCTCTTTAAGATAATTTTTTACTTCCCGCACGGTATATTTTCCGTAATGAAATACCGAAGCGGCAAGAACGGCGTCTGCTTTGCCCGCCGTCAACACGTCGTAAAAATGAGATAGCTCCCCCGCGCCGCCCGAGGCGATTACAGGAACTCCCACGCTCTCCGATACGGCTCGTGTGAGAGCAATGTCGTAGCCGTCTTTTGTGCCGTCCGCATCCATGCTTGTGAGAAGAATTTCCCCCGCGCCCATGGCGACGGCTTTTTTCACCCATTCAAGGCAATCCAGCCCCGTGGCGGTACGCCCGCCGTTTATGTAAACTTCCCAAGAATCATGGTTTTTTCCTTCGCGACGTTTGGCATCTACCGCCAGCACGATACATTGACTGCCGAAACGTTTTGCCCCTTCGGCGATAATTTCGGGATTCTTAATCGCCGCCGTATTGACGGAAATTTTGTCCGCTCCCGCTTTTAGCATAACGCGCATATCTTCGACCGAACGCATACCACCGCCTACGGTAAAGGGAATAAATACTTTTGAAGCGCAATTTTCGGCAACTTGCACCATTGTACCGCGTTTTTCAAGGGAGGCGGTGATGTCCAAAAACACCAATTCATCGGCGCGTTCCTCGTCGTATTTCTCGGCAAGCTCCACCGGGTCTCCTGCGTCCTTTAGCCCTACAAAGTTTGTTCCCTTTACTACGCGACCTTCCTTCACGTCAAGGCAGGGTATTATACGTTTGGCGAGCATATCAGTCTGCCTCCGCAAGTTCAATGGCCGCCGCCAAATCAAGCGCGCCGGTGTAAATGCTTCTGCCCACAATAACGCCCTCTACGCCGTCTTTTTCGTGAGCCTTTAGAGCGCGAATATCATCAAGAGATTTAACACCGCCGGAAGCAACGACATAAAGCCCGGTTTCCTTGGCAAGGCGAGCCGTGGCCTCCACGTTAAGCCCCGCCAATGTGCCGTCTCGGGCAATGTCGGTATAGATAATGTTCACTGCCCCTGCGTCCCCCATTTGTTTAGCCAAGGTTATGGCATCAACATTGCCGGTTTCGCCCCAGCCTTCAACGGCCACAATGCCGTCTTTGGCATCAATTCCAACCACAATGCGGTCACCGTATTCTTCGCAGGCCTTTTTGACGATTTCGGGGTTCTTTATGGCGGCAGAACCTAAAACCACTCGTTCAACCCCCAAGTTTAACACTTCTTCGATGTTTTCCATTGTGCGGATGCCGCCGCCCAGTTCAACAGGAATATCCACCGCCGCAATAATGGATTTTACCGCCTCAAGGTTCACAGAATGGCCGGCTCGCGCTCCGTCCAAGTCAACCACATGAAGAAAATGCGCTCCTTGCCCTTGCCACTTTAACGCCATTTCCGTGGGATTGTTTGAGAAAACAGTTTCCTTGTTAAAATCGCCGTTTACCAGTCGGACGCAGTTGCCGCCGCGTATGTCTATTGCCGGAAAAATTACCATGAGTGTTCTCCTTTTTTGTTTATCTTATCGTTGTTGCCCGTTATTATCGGGAATTTATATTTTGAATACCTATCATTGTTTTACAATAAACGACGGCTTTGCGTGGGAAAAACCGAATTTTTGCAAAGTATACTGCGTATGATTCGCCAAAAATTCGTCTGCCGCCACCGTTTCACCTTCAACGCAGGCATAATCATCAAACACAATTATGCCACCCCGCACCACTCGATTG
>CAJOQC010000072.1 GCA_905236785.1 uncultured Selenomonadaceae bacterium | reverse complement strand
CGGGTATTACGCAGTGACCAGCCGTTACGGCGAACCCGACGATTTCCGCTATTTGGTTGACAGGGCGCATCAAAACGGCATCGGCATCATCATAGATTGGGTGCCGGGGCATTTCTGCCGCGACGATCATGGGCTTCGGGAATTTGACGGCACGAATCTTTACGAGTCGGACAACCCGCAACTTTCGGACAACAAAGGTTGGGGGACGATAAATTTTGATTACGGCCGCACCGAAGTACAAAGTTTCCTTATTTCCAATGCATTGTTTTGGTTTGAAGAATATCACATTGACGGTCTGAGGATTGACGGCGTGGCCAATATGCTTTACCTTGACTTTGGCCGCGAAGAAGGCGAATGGACGCCTAACCGCTACGGCGGCACGGGCAACCTTGAAGCCATGGATTTTTTGAAAAAACTCAACGAAACGGTGTTTAAGTACCACCCGGAGGCATTGATGTTGGCCGAAGAATCCACGGACTGGCCGCTTATTTCAAAACCCGTTTACATGGGCGGCATGGGCTTTAACTACAAGTGGAACATGGGCTGGATGAACGATATGCTTAAGTATATCAGCCTTGACCCTGTTTATCGCAAGTGGAATCACGACAAGGTTACGTTTTCGTTTATGTACGCCTTCAGTGAAAATTTTGTGTTGCCCCTTTCCCATGACGAAGTGGTACATGGCAAACGTTCCCTTATAAGCAAAATGCCCGGCGATTATTGGCGGCAGTTTGCGGGGCTTAGGTGCTTCTTCGGCTACTTTATGGCACATCCCGGGAAAAAACTTCTCTTTATGGGCGGCGAGTTCGGGCAATTTATCGAGTGGAAATACGACGGCAGCCTTGATTGGCATTTGGTGGAGCAGTACGAAATGCACCAAAAGATGCTCAATTACTCAAAGGCATTGAACGGTTTTTACGTCGAGCATAAACCGTTCTATCAGGTGGACTTTGACTGGAACGGTTTTCAGTGGATTGATTGCAACGACAACCAAAACAGCGTGGTGTCTTTCCTGCGGCGAGCCGACAACGAAAAGGATTACATCGTCGTCGTTTGCAATTTTACGCCGGCGGTTCATTACGATTATCGCATTGGCGTGCCGGACAAGGGCGTGTACCAAGAAATTTTTAACAGCGACCTTGAAGAGTTCGGCGGCAGCGGCGTGAAAAACGAGGACGAGCTTTATACTCAGGAAATTGTCTGGCATAACAGGGCACATTCCCTTTTAATCACCGTGCCGCCTTTGGCTACGATTTATCTGCGCCTCAAAGGTACGGAGGAAAAATATCGGGTGCTGCCGCCAAATGTTCCCAAAGACGAGATTGAGTATCCGACGGAGCATCAAGTGGTTTACCAAACGGCGGAAAATCCTTTGCCTAAAACAACGGCAAAAAAACGAACTGCCCGCAAGACCGACAACGGGGAAGCGGAGCAAAACACAGCGCACCGAAAACCTGCGACGGGAAAAACAATCGAAGGTGAAAGAAAAGCCAAAACCGCCGCGACGAAAAATCGAACTAAAAGAGCAAGCGGCGAAACAGGCAAAAACGAAAAGAAAGAAACCGAAGAATAATCTTCGGTATGGTACATAGATTGATAAAATATTATCTTTGGTCGCAAATTCAAAATACAAGAAATATTGCGACAAAATTTTACTCAAGGGGGATACTGAAATGAAGGTTCTTTATGTGGCTTCCGAGGCCGTACCTTTTTGCAAAACGGGAGGATTGGCCGACGTAGCCGGTTCTCTTCCCAAGGCTTTGCGTCTTGAAGGCGTGGACATAAGAGTAATCATGCCCAAGTTCGGCAAGATCGGCAACGAGTTCCGTCAGAACATGGAGCATATCTATAGCGGCGAAATAAACGTTTCATGGCGTTCCAAGTTCGTCGGCGTCGATAAATACGAACTTGACGGCGTGACCTATTACTTCGTGGACAACGAGGAATATTATAACCGCGAAGGTTTCTACGGCTACGACGACGATGCGGAAAGATTTTCCTTCTTCTGCCGCGCCGTCCTCAATTTGTTGCCGGTGATTGATTTCTGGCCGGATGTCATTAACAGCAACGACTGGCATGCCAGCCTTATCAGCGTGTTCTTGAAATTAGAGCACATGGGCGACGAGCGTTATCAAAACATTAAGACCATGCTCACCATTCACAACCTTAAATATCAGGGTGTGTTCCCCAAAGACGTAATGGGCGATGTGTTGGGGCTTGATTGGAAATACTTTAACAACGGCGACTTGGAATTCTATGATGCTGTGAACTTCATGAAGGGCGGCATCATCTACAGCGACTTTATTTCAACAGTCAGCCGCACCTATGCCCAAGAAATTCAGTATGAATTTTTCGGCGAACATCTTGACGGACTTCTCCGCAGCCGCCACGACGACCTCTATGGCATTGTGAACGGCCTTGACTACGACCGTTATAACCCCCTCACCGACAAGAACCTCTTTGAGACTTACGACATTGAGTCCAGCGACAGAAAACGTGACAACAAAGAGCAACTGCAAACTTTCCTCGGACTTCCGAAGAACCGCCGCATCCCCATGGTTGCTCTCATTTCCCGCTTGGTGGAGGCCAAGGGGCTTGACCTCATCGTTCGCATGATGGACGAAATTTTGCAACACGAAGAAATTCAGTTTGTCATGATTGGCACCGGCGACAAGGTTTACGAAGATTGGTTCAAGGGGCTTAAATGGCGTTTCCCGACTCAGGTTTCGACGAACATTCTCTTTGACAACACTTTGGCGCAGAGAATTTACGCGGCGGCAGACATTTTCCTCATGCCTTCAAGCTATGAGCCTTGCGGCATAGGTCAGCTCATTGCCATGCGTTACGGAGCAATTCCCGTTGCTCGCGAAACCGGCGGTCTTAAAGACACCATTCAACAGTACGACAAATACACCGGGCTTGGCAACGGCTTCCTCTTTGCCAACATCAACGCCCATGACATGATGTACGCCTTAAAACGCGCCCTTTCGGCTTACGAAAACCCCGAAATTTGGTCGCAAATCGTGAAAAACGCCATGGAAACCGACTACAGTTGGTCGGAGTCGGCAAAAGAGTACAAGAAACTCTATGAAAAATTGATGGCCAAGTAAATTTAAGAGCAAGTAAGAAGCAAGAAGGCGGTCGGCAGTCGTCGGCCGCCCCTTTTTTGAAAGTGAGTGATTCCTATGATTGAACGTGTTTATCACGACTCACGGGATATTTATTATCGTTCGGTTTTCGGCGGCGCGGAGGCGGGCAGCGAGGTTCGTTTGGGAATTTCAATCAGCACCCGCGAACATATAAATCAAGTTTTGTTGCGCCTTTGGCAGGAAAGCGCGGGAGAAAAACTTTTGCCCCTTAAAACCAAAAACGACGAAAACGACGAACATAAATTTTATTATATCGACCTAACCATGCCCGACAAAGGTTGCTTGTTGTGGTATTATTTCATCATTGTCGGTGCGTCCGGCACGGTGTTCTACGGCAACAACGCCGAACAGTTGGGCGGCGTGGGCGAGTTGCATCACCATGCCCCCGCTTCCTACCAAATAACCGTATACAACAAGGGCGCAAAAACCCCGGATTGGTTCAAACATTCGGTTATGTATCAGATTTTCCCCGATAGATTTTGCCGCAAAGGGGACAAAATTGTGGAGAAAAAAGGCGCGGTTTTTCATGCTTCGTGGAATGACCAACCCTTTTATTACAAAGACCCGGACACCAAAGAGATAATAAGCTACGATTTCTTCGGCGGCAATATAAAAGGTATTGAAAGCAAACTTGATTACCTAAAAAAATTCGGCGTAAATACCATTTATCTAAACCCCGTCTTTGAAAGCGAAAGCAACCATCACTACGACACGGGTGATTATCACAAAATCGACCCGATACTTGGAACCAACGAAGAATTTAAGGAACTTTTGGACGCGGCCAAAGAACGGGATATGCACATTATAATCGACGGCGTGTTCAGCCACACCGGGAGCAACAGCCGCTACTTCAACCGCGAAGGAATGTACGACACAGTGGGGGCGTATCAGTCTAAGGAATCGCCCTACTTTAAGTGGTACAATTTCCGTAATTTCCCCGGCGATTATGAAAGCTGGTGGGGCTTTTCCACCTTGCCTAACGTCTTTGAAACCGAACCGAGTTACATGGATTTTATAATCCGCGGCAAGGACAGCGTTCTGCATCATTGGATGAAAGAGGGAGTTGACGGATGGCGGCTCGATGTTATCGACGAATTGCCGCCGGCATTTTCCCAGTGTTTTTATCGCTATCTAAAGGACGCCAACCCCGAAGCGGTAATGATTGGCGAGGTGTGGGAGGATGCTTCCCATAAGGTTAGCTACGGCGTATCTCGCGAGTATCTTTGCGGGCAGGAAATGGATTCGGCCATGAACTATCCTTTCCGCGACAATGTTTTTGATTTTCTCTTGGGCAGGATTGATGCATGGCAGTGTCAGCGGCGCATGGAAAGTTTGCGGGAGAATTACCCAAAAGAAAATTTCTATGCCATGATGAACCTTATCGGTAGCCATGACGTTATGCGCGCCGTGACACTTTTGGGCGAGGCGGCGTATTACGACGGTATGCCCGCCATAGACCAATCCCGCGCCCGTCTTGACGACAATCAGTATCATATCGGCGTAGGCCGCCTGCTGATGGCGGCTCTTTGGCAAATGACCTACCCCGGAGTGCCATGCGTTTATTACGGCGACGAAATTGCCATGCAGGGCTTTAAGGATCCATACAATCGGCGGCCTTACGAATGGGACGGCGGCGATATGTACGTTCGCGGTTGGTATGAAAAATTTATTGCCGAAAGGAACGCTCATGCGGCTCTTCGCACCGGCGAACTTTTGCCCTTGTTGGCCGACGGCGACATAATCTCTTATGCCCGTATAATTCGCGGCGGATATGACGTGTTCGGTCAAGAGGCGGAGGACGACGTTTATGTGGTGGCCTTTAACCGTAGCCGTTATCATAAAAAATATGTGTCGGTGGACGTGAGTGATTTTGCCGACGGCACTTTTACGCGCCCGTTGCAACATGAAAAAATCGAAGCACAAGTGGTGCGCGGACGTTTGAACTTTGAACTTGAACCCTTGATGGGCGTTTGCTGGCGGCTTAAAAAGGAAGAGCCGAAGTATAAACGAGAAGCCGGCATTTTGCTCCACCCCACATCCCTTCCATCGAAATACGGCATCGGGGATTTAGGCAAAGAGGCGTATAAGTTTGCGGATTTCTTGGCCGAGGCGGGGCAAAGCGTGTGGCAGATTTTGCCCCTTAACCCCGTGGGCTTTGGTTATTCGCCCTATCAATCCCCCTCTGCCTTTGCCGGCAATCCGCTACTTATAAGCATCGACGATTTGGTGGAGGAGAAACTGTTGACGGCGGCGGACGCGAAACTTTCCTATGTCAGCGCGGCATCAACGGTGGATTACGAGCGTGTCGGCGCGTTTAAGCGCAAGTGCCTAAAGAAGGCTTTCCAAAAATTTGCCAAATCCTCCGCAAGCGACCATGATTACGTCGCTTTTTGCGAAAAAGAAGCCTATTGGCTCGACGATTACGCTCTTTATCAAGCCGCCAAGAAAGAATACAAGGACAAAGAGTGGACAACATGGCCGACCAAACTCATTAAGCGCGACAAAAAAGCTCTTGCGGAACTAAAAGCTCGTGTGGGCGAACAGATTGAATACGAGAAATTTTTACAATACACTTTTAACCGTCAATGGCAAAAGTTGAAAAAATATGTCAACGACAAAGGTATCCGTTTGCTTGGGGATATGCCCATATTCATCTCCGCCGACAGCGCGGACGTGTGGGCAAATCAATCCCTCTTTGACCTAAACACCGACGGCACGCCCAAGACCGTGGCGGGAGTACCGCCCGATTACTTCAGCGCGACGGGGCAACTTTGGGGCAACCCGCAGTATAATTGGGAAGCCATGGAAAAAGAAAAATATGACTGGTGGAAGAAACGCTTCCGCAAGTTGTATCAGATGGTTGACATCGTTCGTATCGATCACTTCCGCGGTTTTGAAGCATATTGGGAAGTGGACGGCAAAGCCGAAACGGCGGTAAACGGCCATTGGGTGAAAGGCCCCGGGAAAAAATTCTTCGACTCGATAGCCAAAGATTTAGGGGATATGCCCATTGTTGCCGAGGACTTGGGGGTAATAACCGACGAAGTGGAAAGATTGCGGGACGAATGTGGTTATCCCGGCATGAAGGTTCTGCATTTTACCTTGCACTTTAACGAACAGGGGCGTTTTGGTTTTGTCGCGCCGGAAAACAGCATAATCTACACCGGCACCCATGACAACAACACCACAATGGGCTGGTACAATAACGACGTTGACGACCGCACGAGAAACGCCTTGGCGCATCTTTTGCACACCGACATCAAGAACGCGAAGGAAGTAACTGCCCGTCTGGTGGAATTTGCCTACGCTTCAAATGCGCGGTTGGCCATGATGCCCATGCAGGACGTGTTGATTTTGGACGAGAACAACCGCATGAACACGCCCGGCACGGTGGGGACAAACTGGAAATGGTGTTTAAGACCCGATTGGCAAAAATCCGTCGATACCGAAAAACTTCGCAAAATGGCGAAGAAGTATCGGCGAATTTGAAAAATTTTCCCTGCGTTTTATATTAAGAGCCAAAAAGCCTTCCCTTCGTGCTTGAAAGGACGAAGGGAAGGCTTTTTGTGTTCTTTATATTGGCTCTTCGTTAAAATGCCACTTTTTAGCGAAGAGCAGTATAATAAGCGTTGCGGCGTGCCGCAACATTTATTTTTATCGGTTTGCTAAAAACATACGATTATGGTATAATCTGCCTTCAGTTAAATACGGTAACATAGAGATATTTGCAAATGGAATAATT
>CAJOQC010000071.1 GCA_905236785.1 uncultured Selenomonadaceae bacterium | reverse complement strand
GGAGGGAGTTTTTAGAGGTTGCCTGATGAAATTATTTTTCGGGAGTGAAATAAATGCATAAATCCGAAGAAGAAAATATGCGGCATGATACGCCCCTAAGAGAGCTTACTTTGCGCGGAATGATCTTGGGGGCGGTCTTGACGGTAATTTTCACTGCGTCAAACGTTTACTTGGGGCTTAAGGTCGGGCTTACATTTTCTTCGGCCATTCCTGCGGCGGTTATTTCCATGGCGGTTCTTCGCAAAATGAAGGATGCGAACATTTTGGAAAACAACATGGTGCAAACTCAAGCGTCGGCGGCAGGTACATTGTCGGCGATTATCTTCATAATCCCCGGTATGCTGATGATTGGTTATTGGCAGGATTTTGAATTTTGGCAGACTCTTATCGTGGCGGCTTGCGGCGGCGCGTTGGGGGTTTTGTTTACCATTCCGTTGCGTCGGGCGATGGTTGTTCACAGCAATTTGCCGTACCCAGAGGGCGTGGCTGCCGCCGAGATATTAAAAGTCGGCAGCGGCAAAGGAATGCCGGGGGGGCTAAAAGAAATTACCTTGGGGGGCATAGTGTCGGGGGCTATTTCCCTTTTCACCGGCGGTTTTCATTTTTTGGCTTCGGAGGCGGCGGCATGGTTTCCCGTGGGCGCGGCGGCCTCGCAAATGTCCTTGGGCTTTTCTTCCGCTTTGATTGGCGCGGGATATTTGGTGGGCATAACGGCGGGGCTTTCAATGCTTTTTGGTATTTTGTTGGCTTGGCTTGTTTTTGTGCCGTATTACGCCGCCGCCCCCGGTGTGGTCGATTTTGCCGCGTTGAAGGAGTTGGCTCTTGCGGCCTATTCGGAAAAAGTGCGACTTGTCGGCGCGGGGGCTATGGGCGTTGCCGCCGTATGGACGCTGATAATGCTCGCCAAACCCGTTATCGACGGCGTAAAAGAATCTTTGGCGGCGGTTAAAAAATCCAAAGACGACGGCGGACTTCACCGCATGGACATCGACATGAGCATGGCATCGGTGGCTACGGTTTTCATTGCAGTAACCTTGGGTTTGTTTGCGGTGTTCATTTCCTTTTTGCAAGCGTCCCCCCTTGGCGTTGCACAAACCGTGATATTCGCCGTAATAGGCGTGTTGACGGCGGTGTTGACGGGCTTTTTTGTGGCGGCGGCCTGCGCCTACATGGCGGGGTTAATCGGCACATCCTCAAGCCCCATATCGGGCATCGGGATTTTGGGCATAATAATTTCGTCGCTTATAGTTATGGCGTTATGCAATTTCTTCGGCATTTTTGACTTGCCCGAGGGTGAAAAGTTCGCCACGGCAACGGCAATTTTCATAACCGCCATAATTCTTAGTATAGCTTGCATATCCAACGATAATATGCAAGACTTAAAGACCGGTCGTCTTGTGGGGGCAACGCCGTGGAAGCAACAGGTAGCTTTGCTCCTTGGTTGCGCGGTGGGGGCGTTTGTCATTGCCCCGGTGCTTAACCTTCTCTATCAGGCCTACGGTTTCCCCGGCGCGTTGCCGCGGGCGGACATGAACCCCGATTTGGCATTGGCCGCGCCTCAAGCCTCCCTTATGACCATGATTGCTCAAGGAATTTTCTCCGCGCAGATGGCGTGGGAATATATTTTCATCGGCATGGGCGTGGGGGTTGCCCTTGTAATTGCCGACGCGCTTTTAAGGCGTTTCACGAAGAACTGCGCCCTGCCGCCCTTGGCCGTGGGCATGGGCATTTACTTGCCGCCCTCGGTGCAAACGCCTTTGGTGGTGGGCGCGATAATGGGTTATTTCATAAACGGGCAACTAAAAAAACGCGCCAAAGAGGACAAAGAACAGGCGCACCAAAGAGGGACGCTCTTTGCATCGGGGCTTATCGTCGGCGAGAGTATTCTTGGGGTGTTGCTCGCCGCCCTCATTGTGGTGTCCGTGACAAACGGCGGTAGCGACGACCCGCTGAACCTTGTGGGCGAGGAATTTGCCGCCGGGGGGATGCCGGAGAGTTTGGGGCTTTTGTCCTTCTTGGCTGTTGTGGCCG
>CAJOQC010000070.1 GCA_905236785.1 uncultured Selenomonadaceae bacterium | reverse complement strand
GTCGGCTTCGCCGACACCCTCCTCTAAGAGGAGGGCTTTTTTAAGCCTCCCTCTTGGAGGGAGGTGGCAGCCCGCAGGGCTGACGGAAGGAGTTTTTAGAGGTTGCCTTAAATTTTTATCGAGGATTAGTATTAGATGTTGCCATAAAGTGAAAAAACTTGACGGAAAAGAAAAATTATTTTATAATTCACGTCGAAAAAAAGTATAAAAAGTCTGTTGTTTCAAAGGATTGACGCGATTAAACGGAAAATATTTTGGGAGGATTCGGCAAGACCGTGAAAAAAAACATGAACAAATTTTTGTTGCCGATGCTGTTTTCCCTTTGCGCCTTGTTGCCTAAGCCTTGCGCGGCGGCGGAGGATATGCGCTTTGTGGATGCCGTGGGCGACAGCGGTTATTATGTGGACGTAAACTCTGTTTCCTATGAATCGAACGCCTTGGTAAATTCGCGGATAGCAGTGAAAAAGGCGGGGTTAAACCGTATGTATGTATACGCGGTGCAGTTTGACCGGGTTAAACGCACCTATCAGATATATGCGTCCCAAGTGATAAAGTACGATAACCACGAAATTTTGGAAAACAAAAACACCGGCGAACCGCCGAAATTCTACAGCGCACATTCGCCCATGAACACCATAGTCGATTATCTTTTCGCCATAGGCGGGGCAAAAGTGCCGCCGCCTGCCGCCGAGTAACGGGAGTTGCCATGGACGAAAAAATGAGTTTGACGGACGAAATAAAAAGACGGCGTACCTTCGCCATAATATCCCACCCCGACGCGGGCAAAACGACTTTGACGGAGAAACTTTTGCTTTACGGCGGGGCTATTCATTTGGCAGGGTCGATTAAATCCCGCAAGACAGCCCGCCACGCCGTGTCGGACTGGATGGAAATAGAAAAGCAACGCGGCATTTCCGTGACAAGCAGCGTTTTGCAGTTTGATTATGACGGTTGCCGCATAAATATTTTGGACACGCCGGGGCATCAGGACTTCAGCGAGGACACCTACCGAACCCTTATGGCCGCCGACAGCGCGGTTATGATTATCGATGCCGCCAAGGGCGTGGAGGCGCAGACGAAAAAACTCTTTAAGGTGTGCAAGGAACGGGGCATACCCATTTTTACCTTTGTCAACAAATTGGACAGGTTCGGCAAAGCTCCCCTTGACCTTATGGACGAAATCGAAAATATTTTGGGCATCCGTTCCTACCCTATGAACTGGCCTATCGGTACGGACGGAAATTATTTGGGGGTTTACGACCGCCGCCGCGACTGCGCGGAGCTTTTTGCCGCCGACGCGAGCCACGGGCAAGAAGAGCGTATTTCGGAAACCTTTGCCATGGACGATGCAAGTATGCATGAGCGCGTGGGCAATGAGGCGTATCAAAATCTGCTGGACGACATAACCCTCCTGAACGAAGCGGGGGAGGGCTTTGACCTTGCCAAAATAACTTCCGGCGAATTGACCCCGATGTTCTTCGGCTCGGCCATGACGAACTTCGGGGTCAAAAATTTTCTTGAGGAATACATTCGCCTTGCGCCGCCGCCATCGCCCCGCAAAACTTCCGTTGGGGAGATAGATCCCGCAAGTTGCGATTTTTCCGCCTTTGTCTTTAAGATACAGGCTAACATGAACCCGGCGCACCGCGACCGCTTGGCGTTTATCCGCATTTGTTCCGGCAAATTCGAGCGCAATATGCAGGTGTGGCATGAGCGCAGCGGCAAGGCGATAAAACTAAAAGAGCCTCAGCAGTTTTTGGCGCAGGACAGGCAAATTGTGGAAACGGCCTACCCCGGCGACATCGTTGGCTTGTTCGACCCCGGAGTTTTTGGCATCGGCGACACCTTGACCGCCGAGAACAACAAGTTTGCCTTTGCGGATTTCCCTGTGTTCCCGCCGGAAAAATTTGCCCGCGTAAGCGCGAAGGACACCATGAAAAGGAAACAATTCGCCAAGGGCATAGAAGAATTGACCCAAGAAGGGGCAATTCAACTTTTCCGCCAAGCGGGCGCGGGGACGGACAATTTCGTGGTGGGCGCGGTCGGTCAACTACAGTTTGAGGTGTTGGAGTACCGACTAAAGAACGAATACGGCGCGGATATAATCTTAAACCCGTTGCCCTTTGAAACGGCGCGATACCTAAGATTTCCCGACGGGCGGGAGGTTACTCCGGCGGCCTTAAAAGGCATCGACCGAGGTATGTTCGTCACCGACAGGCGGGATAACCCGGTTTTGCTTGTGGCGAACGAATGGGCTTTAGGTTGGATACGGGAGAACAACCCCGACTTGTTGCTAAAGGAAGAACCCTTTTAAGGTGATATATGATGCTCTCCAACGAAGAACTTGTTTTGCGGCTGGTACTGTCGGCGGTTTTGGGCGGCATAATCGGTTTTGAGCGTCAGTCCCGGCGAAAATCGGCGGGGCTTAGGACAAATGTTCTCGTTTGCCTCGGTTCATGCCTTATTATGATAATGTCCCACGAAATTTACGCCGCCGTGGAAGGAAAAACCAACGCCGACCCCGCCCGTTTGGCGGCGCAAGTTGTAAGCGGCATCGGCTTTTTGGGCGCGGGGGCGATAATGAAAGAAGGCCTCACCGTCACGGGGCTTACCACGGCGGCTTGCTTGTGGGTGGTGGCCGGCGTGGGCTTGGCGGTGGGCGGCGGCTATTACGCCGGCGCGCTTGTCACCACCGGGCTGGTGTTTATCACCTTGGGGGCGTTGTCGCGCCTTGACGAGTGGGTGATGCATGAAAAAAATATGCTCATCACCGTGCATACCTTGGACAGACCGGGGCAACTTGTCCACATTAACGATTGCCTTGACGATTTACGGTTGCGGGTGCGGGGCATAAAGGTGAAGGCCGCCGAGGACGAATTGTGGGACGATACGGCGAGCGGCACGCCCATTTACATAGAGCTTGAGGTGTATAACCGCCAAAACGTGAAAACCATGATAGTGGTTGACAGCCTAAAGAAATTGGACGGCGTTTTCAGCGTGGATGTGTCATGATGAAAAACTATCGGACATTTAAGGACATTAAACAAAAAGGGTTTACCATGATTGAGGTGCTTATGACGGTCACCATGATTGGCATATTGGCATCAATCGCCGTGCCGCGTTTTACGGGGTCATTGGAAATTGCCAACACCGCCAAGGTGCAGGCCGATTTGCAGACCTTGGACGCGGCCGTTGTCATGTATGAGGCGGAAAACGGGAAATTGCCCGCCGATATTGAGGACTTAAAACCCTATGTAAACGATATGCCAAAACCGCCCGACGGCAAATGCCGCCTTAAAGACAGCGAAGAAACCGTGGATACCACGGGGAAAGAATACGAACTGACGGACGTAACAACAGGGGGCGTAAGCCAACGCCGCGCCGTGTGCGACGGACACACCGCCGGGGATTTCGGCAAATAGCATGAATATCCCGGAGCAAATTATCGTCTTGCTTATGGTGGGTATTTTGGCGGCAACCGCCTTTCTGCGGGCGAATGATTTTTTGGGGGAAATGGCGGTGGAGCATGAAGCCGCCAAACTTGCCGCCGATTTGCGAAGTTTGGCATCTCAATCTCGAACAAACGCCTACCGCGCCGGGGAACTTGAAGATTTTTACGCCCCGGATTCCCTGCGGGAAATGAAACTTGATGCGACAGGCTACCGTGTGTATTCACCGGGGAAGGTCGGCGCGTACCGCTATGATTTTCCTGTGAATATCAGCCTTACGGTGCTTCGTTCTGCGCCGGGGGCGGTGATAAACTTCGGCCACAACGGCGGCACGGTGCAAAACAACACTTTTCGCCTCGCGCTAAAGAACAACCCCGCTGTTTGCCGCTATGTGGTGGTGAACCCGGCGGGGCGGGTGCGAATAAGCAAAACCCCGCCGGGGGAGTGAGCCTTTTGTTATTCAATGTGCGTGACGTGCCGAAGGCGCGATTGAAAGCCTGCGAAGCAGGCGTATCCTCGATAAAAATTTTACTTAAATTTTTATCGAGGATTGGTATGAGGTAGAATGCGTGAACAAGAACGAAAAAGGGTTTATCTTGGCGGAAGTCTTGGCGGCGGGCTTTATCGTCATGAGTATGGCGGCGGTGGTCTTGCTTTGTCAAACGGCGATAAAAACG
>CAJOQC010000069.1 GCA_905236785.1 uncultured Selenomonadaceae bacterium | reverse complement strand
GAAAAATTATTTTCTTTGCGTTCATAAAACCAACCTCCGTAAACTTTCTATTTTACTTTTTGCCAATAGGATAATGTTTTATCCGCAAGCGCGGCGGAAGAGTTTATGGCGGATTTATGCACCGCCACCATTGCCGCTTCTTTTGCATCCGGCCATTTAATTTGATAACTGTCCGTAAAAGCGGCAATTTCCTTTTGCCTTAGCATATCAAGAGCGCGAATATACACCTTAGTCGCCACTAACTGCCCCATCTCGTCCTTTTGCAACAAAGTTACATCTATTTCCCCGATAACGGCAATCGTAATGCCCGGAAAATCCTGTTTTATCTTGTTTTCCAAAGCGCGGCTGAAGGAATTGAAATCCAATTTCCTTGAATGTTGAAATTCCCTTAAAATTTCGTCCTCATAAGCCGCAATCTTAAACCCAAGCTGTTCAAAAGCGTCCTTATAGGCGTTATACACGGTGCGACCGCCGGCAAGTTCCCCCGCCGTGTCCACACCCTTTAAGCGAATGAGGAAGCAAACTTCAGAATCCTGTTCCTTATTTCCCGCTTCGCCTATCTTTGACGTAAGGGCGTCTTGAAGCAACGCCGTTTTCACTTCCACCAAACTTACAAGATAAAGCCTGCCGTCTTCTGTTTTTTTGTCTAAAATTTTCAATTCCCCGGTAAAATCCTTTTGCCGGTTTATAAGCTGTTGAAAAAGGCTGTCCTTATCTCGGTTGGGCGAAATCATTTTGCTTAAAACCCTGCCCACGGCCTTTTTCCTTGCGTCAAGTTTGGCAGCTTCAACATCTCCGGCGGATTCGCCGCATACGGTGACTTTCACGTTTGCGGGAGACGCCAATGTGAATGTGGGCAAGGCGAAGAATACCAACGATATTAACATTAACGCCGTAAAAAGTTTATTCAACGTAAAAATCACCTCCCATCAAAAAGCAAAATACAGTTTCCGACTTCCCATGGCATTTTCGTTGTCATTTCCTTGTTTCAACCCCATACCGACGCTGTTTATAATTCCCGTTATCATCTCGTCAACGGTGGAATATGATGAGGTTTCGATGAAAACCCTAAAGGAGCCGTCGGAGGCGAAGGAACTTCTGATAATTCTGCAACCTGCGGCGGTTAATCCCTTTCGTATCTTTTCGCTTTGGGCGCTTCTGTCGGTAATGCCGCCAAAGACAGCCGTCATCTTGTAATTTTTCACGCCGCCGCGATATTCCGTTTGCACGGTCTTTAATGCCTTTTGACTTAACGCTTCCACGGCTTTTTTTGTAGCCGCATTTTGCGCTTTTTGTTCCGCTTCCGTTCGAGTTTTGCCCACCGCCGTGAAATAATCCACAAAACTGTTGGCTGTGTTGCTGTCAAAACCGATTAACTCAAAGGAGGCTTTCACCGTAGCCGTAAAATATTTGCCTTCGGGCGTAACGGACATTGTTGAGAGCGCGCCTCTTAACAGAGAATTTGCGCCCTCTTGGGTGTTTCTTGATATTCTTCTTATTTCCGCGCCTGCGCTAAGGCTGTCAACATCCCTTAAACTGTCCAGATATTGCGCCGCTTCATCGTTTATTTCAACCCTAAAACCCGCATCCTCCAACTTGCTCTGCACATATCGCATCACATCGGCGGCGTTTTTGGTTCTTCCTGTTTCGTCCCGCCCCGTCACGGCCACTTGTATGCCGGAGCGGCTTGTGTCCGAATCGCTCATTGCCTCGATACGACCTTTCAAATCCGATATGGCCGTATCAATTTTTTGGGAATCCGCGCTTAAATCCAACACGACCACAAATACGCCGCCTTGTTGAGTTTCCTGCACGATACGGTTAATCTGCACATAGCCTTCCGATTGGGTCAAAATCTTGTCGCTGACCACCATTCCCATGGAAACTTCCGTGGAGCTTTGGACTTTCACGCCTACTTTTGCTTCCACGAAGTTTCGCATGGCGTCTTGTTTGGCAGCTTCCCTTGCTTTGGCAATATCGCCGTTTTCTATTGCGGCTCTGCCTTCCACTGTTTCTGCGCTGCAATTATTCGTCGGCGACACCATAAGCGCAAGGGAACATATAAGCGCACCGATTATTTTTTTATACATAAGTCACTTTCCTTTGGATAATTTCTGCGCCATGGTTACGGGAAGGGAAAGCATAATTTCGGTATATATGTCCTTTTCGTCATACTTAAAAACGGAGGCATTGGCCTTCCCCGGATAAATTCTGCTTGTGAATTTATCAAGGGTCAGTGCTTCCCCATTGTCTATGCTTCCCTTTAACCACGCCTTATAGATAATGTCTTTTCTTGCATCGGATTCGTCTTTTCGCTGAAATTCTTGGGACGCTATGCCGGAAAAGTCCAAACGAATCTTATGCTTTGGCTCGCTAAAAGTCATTTCAACCGCGCCGGAGGGGCTGTGCCAAGTAAAGGCTCTTAGGCCATCGCCGACTGTTTTTGCGTAATTTTCCGAAATTAACGGCGGATACATTACCTTACCGGTTTTCCTTGCGTATTCTGCGGTGAAGAAATTTCCGATAATGCTCTTTACTTCGCCGTCCTTTGCTCCTCCGAAAACTTCCTTTGCGCCCTTTGAGGACATATCAACGGCAGTCACTTGATAAGTGTTGGGTATAAGGCTCTTTGTCTGCCAATCTTTAAGAAATTTTGCCGTTTTGGAAAAATCAAGTTGATCGTTTATCATCGCTCTGTTTAGCGAGATAAACACATCCGCCTCTTCGCTTGCTGTAATGGGAGTGCGTTTTGGTTCGTTGGCATCGCCGATTATTCTGTAACCGTTCATAGGCACTATCGCAAGAATACGCCAGCCTTTTAGTTCGGGTTCTGCGCTGCATATTGCAAGACTTAGGGAACTTGTGATAATTGCCTTGTAAAATTTTTGACTTTCCACATAGTATTCGGAAGTAAAGGAGGAATCGAGCATCATCAGCGGCAATAGGCCGATAGCCATATTATCCGAAAAATCCTCTCTGGTGTTGCTTAGATTTATTTTTTCCGATTTTAGCGCAAAGGGAAGTTTTCCGGCGGAAGACATCAG